>DATKOC010000232.1:0-17836 GCA_035524855.1 bacterium | reverse complement strand
GATCTATTCCCAGCCACCGAACCTCGTCCAATTTTTTTGAAAATCCCATCGGGTCCCGGTCCTTATAAACCCAAGAGAACCAACCCAGGTCCGCCATGATCTTGGCGTAGCCGGGCATGGGCGGGTTCGCGTCGATGACCAAATTGGGCCGGCCATAGACCAGGTTCATATTGGGATAGGCCATTTCGGTATATTGGTTCGGAAGTGGCGAGGTGTTTTGGGAAAGCAGCACCAGCGACCGGTTTTGCGGCGCTGGATAGGCTGGCGGGGGCAGGGCGGCGGGGTCGTAAAAAGAATTTCCCAAAGGCATCCGGAAACACATCAAGTCCGCGAAGACTAGGGCCAGCAGGAGGGCCTTTTGTCCATTAAGGTTCCAATTCTTTCGATTCCAAACCGCCGCGATCAGGGCCGCTAAAGCGAAGAGTGGGAGATAAACCCTCGGATGGTGAGGGTCCAAATTAAAGGAAAGGTAGTTTAGTTTTTCCGGTAAGCGGGCCAAGTAATCCGCCAAAGGTTTTGTGTGCAGTGGGTCCCCTAAAAGAAAGTGCTGGATGCCCCAGGCCGCGAGACTTTCGAGCAAGGGACGCCCCGCCGTCACCAGGAACCAACCGGCGGCGATAAAAGCTAGGACGCTCATTCCGATTCCTGCGGCCAGCTTCCGGCCTTTTGAAAACAAACCGTCATTCTGAAACCATTCATCCCAGGCATAGGCGGCGCCTAATCCCAAGGCCCAGGCGGCCAAGTGCCAGTAGCGGTCGGGGTCACGGAACCAGGAAAAAACCGGCAAGTTATGAAGCAAGGGATAGACGAAGAAGAATTTTCCCATGGCCATCGATATTCCAAAAAGAGAGGCCAAGATGACCCATCGGCGCCGGGGATTTTTATTCAGCAGGAAAAACAGGATGAAGAATAAACCCACCACCGAAAAGGCCACCTGCATCTCCACGAATTGGTACTGCCACCAGTAATCATTGCCCGCCCGGTCGAATTGTTCCTTCCCGAAGAACCAGGGAAAAAGGAGGGTGATGAAGTTCAGCGGCGTCCAAGAGTGGAAATACTTGTCCACCTCGCCCCATTGGAAATGAAAGCCATCCATTCCCAGGTTCTCGGCGGTGAAAAGGATGAGGGGCGAAGCCGCCACGCAGGCTAGGAGGGACATCGACGACAAGGCTGAAATCCTCGACTTCAGGCTCCAATTTCCGGGCGAAAACAAAACCCAAAACAGGAAAAAAAGGCCTTCCATAAAGAAGATCTGCGGGTGCCCGGATAAAAGATTAAATCCCCAGCAAAGGCCCGCCAGCAGGAGCCAATAAAGGTTTCGCTCGTCCCGATAACGGACCAAGGCCTGGAAGGCCCAAGGGAAAAAGGCGCAGGCCCAGGCGACATTCCAATGGTCCAACTGGGCCATGCGCTGGCCGCTGTAGGCCCAAAGGAAAGCCAATAGGAGGGAGCCGCTGGCGGTAATTCCCAAACGGCGTCCGAGGAAGTAGGCCCCGAAAAGGAAGATCAGGTGCGGCGCGAGGAAGAGAAGGTTTGTCACCACGACGGTCGAAGAGAAGAAGTGAAACAGCCAGAGGAAAGGCGAGAGGACCCCCGCCATGGAGACGGCGGCGACCGGCGCCCCGTGGTAGGCCAAATCGCAAATCAGGGGAAGCTTGCCCTCGGGGATGTGCTGGTGGACCCAGTAATAAATGGGGTAGTAAAGGACGGTGGAATCTAACGAGAGGAAAACCTTCGTCGTGAAGGCCGGGAACCAGGGCCAGAAACAGTAAAGAAAAGACAAGGCCAAGACCCCAATGGCCCAACCGGATTCGCTGAGGCTTTTTTTAAACTGGGGTTGCTTCGTCATAAGCGCCCACCTAGCCCCATTTCTCATTTAAATTAATAAAAAGAAAATGGGATAACTCCCACATTCCGTACAAATTTGTCCTATTGAAATGTGTGGATCAGCGGGCATTCCTCGCAATGACAGTTATTATTTCGCCCCTTTAGGAGCGTTCTTTTCGAGGTATTGCAGTAGTTCACCGGTGACATTGCCCACGCAGATTTCCTCGACGGGGCCCCGCATGGTCAGGTCGAAGTCCTTGCTGACCTTGAGCGCCAGGTCGCCGCCCGGCATATGCACGGTCACGTCCCCGTCGGTTTTGCCGGTCTTCACGCAAACGGCGGCCACCGCGCAGGAAGAGGATCCGGAGGCCAGGGTATACCCCGCGCCCCGCTCCCAAATGCGCACACTCACTTCCTTGCGGTTGTTGACGACCGCGAACTGCACGTTGGTGCGTTTGGGGAAGAGGGGATGGGTCTCGATCAGGTGGCCGAATTGGCGGGCGCCGGCATCCGCCTTCTCGATGTCGTCCATGAAAATGACGCAGTGCGGGTTGCCCATCGAGACGCAATTGATCTTGAAACCGTCCCCCCCGTTGTCCAAGGGCAATTGGCGGTCCAGCACCTCGGAGTCGCCGTTGGGCACGTTGACGGGGATTTTGGAGGCCTTGAACTCGGCCTTGCCCATGTCCACCGTGACCGCCACGGCTTTGCCCACCACCAGGTGGAGCTGGGCCTGGACGGTTCCGCCCGCCGTTTCGATCTCGAAAAAGGATTTTTGGGTATAGCCGTGCTCGAAGAGGAACTTGCAGAAGATGCGCAGCCCATTGCCGCTTTTCTCGGCCTCGCTGCCGTCGGGGTTATAGATGCGCAGCTTCGCCTCGCAGGAAGGGGATTTTTCCAGAGCGAGGATGCCGTCCGACCCCACGCCGGTATTGCGGTTGCAGATCCGGATGATGTTGGCGGGAGTCAGTTGGAACGAAAGGGTGGCCGGGTCCATGACCAGGTAGTCGTTGCCGAGGCCGTGGGAACGGACGAATTGGTTCTTGGATAACATATCAGTCCTTTTAACCACCAAGGCACCAAGATCACCAAGAAAACCAAAAAGTTTTGCTTGGATGGGTTTAAATCTTAAACTTGGTGCCCTTGGTGTCTTGGTGGTTCAATCTATTTTACGCAGTAAAGATTAGTGTATTCGTCTTTCGTCAGGGCGAAACGGTTCATCAATTCGACGGGATTCGCGGGCCTCAAAACCCCTTCTTTTTCCGAGATTTCCGACAGCTTAAAACCCAGCTTTTTCAAGGTTCGCAGGTACTTCCCGGGGTCGCTCCCGAAACGCCTCAAGTTCCCCGGCTGGAACTCGGTGACCAGTTTCAGGCCCCGGTTCTTGCGGACCAGGCCCTTCATGCCCTCCAAGGCGGCCGCTTCCGATCCTTGGATGTCCATTTTAATGAAATGGATTTTCTTGTCCAAGTTTTTAAAGAAACCGTCCAGCGAAACCACGGGAACGTTGATGAACCTCCGCCCGTCGCCCGAATCGTAGAGGCGGTGGTCGCCCTTGTTGCTCTCGCTCAGGTAAAGCCGGGTGGTCCGGGCCTTTTCGGCGACGGCCTTGTTGACCAGGACCACGTTCGTATAACCGTTCAGCTCGACGTTGATCCTCAACAACTCGAAATTGTCCGGGTCGGGCTCGAAGGCGTAGACCCTGCCCGCCGGACCCACCCGGCGCGCCGCGATCAAGGTGTAGTAGCCGATGTTGGCGCCGATATCCACGAAGGTCTGGCCGGGCCCCAGCTCCTGCTTTAACAGCCCGGTCTCCAAGGGCTCATAGACGCTCTTGCGGCCCAGCTCCAGGGTGTCCTTCTCGTCCAAGCGCATGAGGTGGCCCTGGACCCGCACCTGGCGGGGCCTCAAAAACTTGAAGGCGAGCCGGTAAAGCCAGCGCAGGGGTTTGACCCGGCCCAGGCCATGGCCGCCGAGGGCGTAATAGGTTTTTTGGAGCAGGTTGAAGAAAGGATTGCGCAAGGGTTACTCCCTGGGGAACCACTTGAAAAAACTAAGCGTGATCAACAGCCAAATTATAAGCCCAATGGCGATCGGTTTGAGCCAAACCGGCTCGAAACGGAAGGCCAACCGGTGCTTGCCCGCGGGCATGAAGACCGAGCGCAGGAGGTGGTCCCCCGTAAAAACCGGTGTTGGACGGCCATCCAGGTAAGCCTTCCATCCCGGATAATTCACCTCGGTGAACACCACCCAGGCATCCCGCCCCAGTTCGATGGAGAAAGATTGTTCATCCGTCCCCTCCGATTCCAAGGAGCAGGAGAGCGGGGCGGCGGGGACGGGGGCCGGGGGCCGCCACCCTTCCTGGGGCGGGGCGGAAAGCAGGAGATCCTGGCCCAGGTCGAACCCGGGGGATTCCATCCGCGCGAGCCTTTCGTCCCGGGAGGGGATAACCTCCACCCGGCCGGGCGCGTAGACCAAGGGAAGTGGATTTTTCCATCGATACAACGTAAAGGGAGGATGGGACTCGGCCTGGAACCCCGGAATGCGCAGGTTGGGGTCCATGGTCAGGATTCCTTGAAGGGCCCCCAATTGCACCGTCGCCGGAAGGGGCAGGCGGGATATGTCCTTTTTCGCCATCAAGGCCAGGGGGTTGTAGCCGGTGAAATTCTTCAGGCCCAAAACCACGGAGGCTTCCTGTGGGTAGTTGACGACGTATTTTTTACCGCCCGTTTGAATGGGATAAAGCAAACCATTCCCGAAGAGGACCCGGCGGGGGCGGATGTCCCCGGAGATTTCCGGCAGGCTCTTGGAATTCGACCTGAAATCGAAGTTGGAGGCGGGGCCGGTCGGGAAATCACCCCAACCGTTCAGCAAAAGGGGAAGAAACAGGGCCGCTTGGAAACCCGCTTGGGCGGCCTTGCGCCAGGGGCCCGGCCAAGCCATGCCGGCCAGGGTGGCGAGGCCCAACCCCAGGCCCAAGATTTCCCGCCAAGTTGATTCCCACCTCCAGAAGGAAAACACCAGGAGCAGGGCCCCCAACGCCAGCAGGGTTTTCGGCCAGCGACCGCCGGGAGGGGCACCGCCCAACCGCTCAAAGCCCATCGCGGCCAAGCCGGACGCCGATAGGACGTAAAGGAAAAGGAAGCGAAAAGGCGCCTGGAGGAGGGAAAAGCCGGGGACCCAGGCGCAGAAAATGGAATGGACGGGCGTGAAACGGCCCAGGGCCAGGCCCAACCCCGCCAACGCCAGGCCCGACAAGAAAAGGGCAAGCGCCCTGGTTCTCCCGGAGAAGGCCCCCAGGACCAGGAGCGGAATCCAAACCCCCAGGTAACCCCAATCGCCCAGCCAAGAGGAGGAACCGTCATCCCCGAAGGATTGGACCGCGTGATCCAGGGTGGTTCCGGGCGGCAGCTGGAACCGCGGGAACAATATTTGGTGGAGGGAAAAGGGCTCCATCGAGAGGCGCGCGTTGAAGGTCGAGTAGTCCAGCGATTCTCCGCGGACGCTTAAGTGGGCGAATTCCGCCGTGGGGATGAGCTGTCCCAGCAAGGGCAAGGAGCCCCAGATTAAAAATAAAAAGGAAAGCATGAAAGTGAGAAGGCGTGAACGCGTGAAAGGCCCCCCCCGGCCGAGCAAGCGGAAAAGAAAATAGGCCGCCCCGGCGTAAAAGGCGCCCACGGAGACCTGGAAACTCCCGCACAGGAAAAGCATGGCGAAACAAAGCCCGGCCCAAAATCCCCTTCGGGGCCGGGGGTCTTGGGCCAGGCGTTCCAGCGCGGCGAAAAGCCAGGGCAGCCAGGCGAGGGCCGCCAGCACCGGTGGGTGGATGATTTCCAGCCAA
This sequence comes from bacterium, assembly GCA_035524855.1. Classification (GTDB taxonomy): domain Bacteria; phylum Oederibacteriota; class Muellerivitia; order Muellerivitales; family Muellerivitaceae; genus DATKOC01. The sequence goes on along the minus strand of DATKOC010000232.1, from coordinate 12,168 downwards.
AAATAATTCGAGAACCCAAACACCAGGCCCCCGGCGCGGCGGGCGTTCCCCGAAAGGCCGAGCGAACCCAGCCAAAGATCGGCTCCCCAGGCCGCCCAAAAGAAGTGGAGGAAGAAAAACACGCCGAGCCCGTAGGCCGTCGGGAAGGCGAGGGTCAAATAATTGACCGGATAGGCCATCATGTTCTGCAAATCGGCGAAAAAGGGCTGGCCGCCCAGCGTGCAGGGGTTCCAGAGGGGGAAATGACCCTGGAGAAGCTGTTCCCTCAGGAACATCCGCCAGGGGCCGAATTGGGCCAGGAGGTCGTTGTCGAAATAGGCCTGGCCCAGGATGAGACAGCGGAAAAAGGCGGCGAAAGACAGGAGGGCGTAGAGGACGATGGAATAAGCCGGCGACGGTTCGCCTTCCGGGTTATTGGGGCTGGGGCGCGTCAAGGACGGGAAGCTTTCGGGAACGGTAAAGGAAGGCCGCGTAGAGGAGGGCGGTAAGGCACCAGGCCGCCAGGAATCCCAAGAGGGGCTTGCCCCACCATGGGACATACTCGAACTCCACCCGGTGGCCGCCCGCCGGCAGGAAGAGGGCCCGGAAGGAGTGGTCGGCGGTCAGGATCGGGGAGGGTTTCCCGTCCACCGAGGCTTTCCAGCCCGGGAAGGCGATGTCGGAAAAGGTCACGAGGCTGTTCAAGTCCAAGTGGACCTGGAAGATCTGGTGGTCCGGCTCATCCTTCACCCATTCATATTTCAAGGCGGCCTTCTTTCCCGGCAATTGGGAAAGGATCCCGGGGTCCAGGGGTTTTTCGAGGACCGCCTGGTCCGCGGGGTTGAAGTCCGGCTGGGACATGACCCGCAGGTCCTCACCGCCCACCGGCGGCGCGGAAAACTGGTAAGGGGTGTTGAGGTACTCGAAGCGGCTCTTGGGTTCGTAAAAGAACAGGGAGCCGAGGGCGCGATGGTTGAAATCCGGGATATCGCCGTGGTCCTGGCTGAAGAGCATGCCCTTGAGCGCCATCAATTGGAAATTCGTCCTCATGGGCAGGTTCCTGATTTCCAGGTAGTTTTTCAACAGGATGGGGCTGTAACCCCCGATGTCCCTCAAGCCGACCGCCACCATGGAGTTGTCCGGAAAGGGAATCCCATAGGCCAGGGTGTCCTTGCGGACGGGATAAACGAGCCCCGAGTCCATGTAGTAACGGCCGGGAGCGGCGTCGTCCCCCAGGGCGGTGAGGGCCGGGAAATTGCCCCGGTAATCCATGTTGGAGGCGGGTCCCGTTTGGAAATCGCCCCAACCGGTGAGGAGCAGGGGCAATACCAGGGCGGCCTGGAAGGCCCATCGCCCCAGGGTTTTCCACGTCCGGGTCATGCCCCAAAGGGCGAGCCCGGTGAGCCCCAGCAGGAGGGCGATCAATTCCCTCCAGGTGAGGGCGGGGCGGGTCAGGCCCGCCAAGACCAGCAAGGCACCGTAGATGGCGGCCGGGAAAAGGACGCCGGAGGGGGAGCCCTTTTCGCCGAGGGTTCGTTCCAGGCTTTGGAACCCGTAAGCCAGAAGGGCGGAGCCGAAAAGCACGTAGGTTTGGATGAACCGGAAGGGGGCCCGGCTCAAGTCCAGGCCCGGCAGGATGGAACAAAGCGCCCGGTGCAGGGGGAAATAACGCCCGAAAGCCGTCAGGATGGAAAGGGCGGCGACCGCCAGCAGGAACCAGGGGAACCTGCGGTCCTTCCGCTTGAAGGCGAAAAAGAAGAGCAGGGGGGCCCAGGCGCCGATATAGCCGAAATCGGCCAGGAAATCGTTGCCGACGTTCACCCGGTCGGTGATGTTTTGGATGGCCTGGTCGATGGTCTGGCCCTCCGGCAATCCCATGGAGGGAAAGAGGAACTGGTAGACCGTCGAGGGCACCATGGAAAAGGTTCCGTTGAAGTTCTCGTAGGTCTGGCCCGGGTCCCGGCGGTTGGTCAGCTGGGAAAATTCCTGGGCGGGTATCAGGTGGACCAAAAGCGGCAGGGCGCCCCAAAGGGCGAAAAGAAGCGCCACCGCCAGTTTTTTCCAAGGGAGGGGACCGGCGGGCGCGCCGGGATTCGCCTCGCGGTTGAAGAGCTTGAAAAGAAAGTAAACGAGGGCGGTGTAAAAGACGCAGGTGGTTGATTGGAATCCGCCGCAGGAAAAAATCAGCGCGAAGCAAAGGCCGGCCAGGAAAGCGCGGGGCCGGCTCCATTCCTTGAACAGGCCCTCCAGCAATCCCATCAGCCAGGGGAAGAGGGCGTAAGCGGCCAGGATCTGGAGGTGGATCAGTTCCCACCAGAAGACGCCCGACAAGGCGAAGGCCAGGGCGCCCATGCGGCAGGCGTTTTCCGAGAGCCTCAGGCTTTTAAGCCAGAAGTGCGCGCCCCCCGCGGCCAAAACCATGTGGATGAAAAAGAAAACACCCAGGTCGTAGGGGATGGGAAAGAGAAGGGTCAGGTAGGTCAGGGGGTAGCACATCATGGTATTGGGGTTGGCGAAGAAGGGCTGGCCCCCGAAGAGGTAGGGGTTCCAGAGGGGGAAGTGCCCCTGGGCCAGCTGGTTTTTCAGGAAGATCCGGAAAGGGACGAACTGGTAGATCAAGTCGTTGTCGTAATAGGACCGGCCCAGGACCAGGCAGGAAAAGAAGGCCAGGAAGGCCACTCCCAAGTAGAGGCCGAGGGAGGAAAGCGGGGTTGGGTTGGGTTTTGGCTCCATGGTGCCTTCCAGCGGTCCGGTTTAACGGCCCGTGATTTGATGGACTTCCGCCTCGAGATCCTTGACGCAGTCCGTCCAGTCCCACTTTTTTACCAACAAAGCCGCCGGACGGGGGTTTTTTTTGGACGCCAGCGCCCGCAGGATGGCCTGGGCGAAGTGCCCGGGATCGGGCCGGGAAAGGAAGGCGGCCCCGCGGAAGAGGCCCATTTCCCCCACCTCCGTGGCCACCACCCGGCAGCCGGAAGCCAGGGATTCCCTCAGCTTCATGGAGGCCCGGTTCTTGTTGACGGGCAGGTCCGAATAATAAACGAGGGAAGCGTCGGCGATCCCCAGGCAGGCCGCCACCTGGCGGGGGGAGAGGTAACCGGTGAAATGGACGGAGTGGGCCAGGCCCAGGTCGGCGGCCATGCGCTTGAAGCGCCCCTCGTCCGGGCCTCCGCCCGCCACCAAAAGCTTGGCGCCGGGAAGGGACTTGAGCGTGATTTGGAACGACCTCAAAACGGGCTCCAGGTCGCAAGCCACGTTCAGGTGGGCGGTGAAGACCAGCAGGGGCCGGGCGGACTTGTCCTTGTAAAGGGCCGCGGCCGGGTTGGGAAGGTGGTGGGGGTTCACGGGTTTGGGGGAGAAAAGCGCGGTGTCCACCCCCTGCGGAAGCTGGACGAGCTTCCCGGAGGGCACGCGGAACACTTCCCGGATGGGTTCGAGCAGGTGGGGGTTATGGTAGGTCACCAGGTCCGCCCACTTGGGCCAAGGAAGCTGCAGCCACTTGTGGAGGCGCTTGAACCAGCCGCGGCTGTAATCGTAGTCGAGGTCATCCACATCCAGGATCACCTTCGCCCCTTTCCACCTTTGGACCCACAAGGCCGGCACGACGGTGGGATAAGGCTTGATGGCCATGGCCACGTCCACCTTGAGCGGGAGGGATTTCAGGAAGTAGTAGGGTTTGGAGAGGACCATGTCGAGCCAAAAGGGAAGGCTGGGGATGGGCTTGATGAAATGGACCTCGTGCCCCTTTTTCGACAGGGCCTCGGCGATATAGCGGGCCCGCAGGGCGCAGCCGGTCCCGCCGCCCTTGGAGGAGAGGATGAGGAAGGATAAGGGTTTGGGGGAGTGGGTTCGCATGTTCCAGGAAGGATTTTACGGGCTGGGGGGGAAAGTGTCACGGAGCAAGTCGGAACCTCCCCGCGGGCGGGGTGATTACAGGAAAAAGGAGCCGGCCAGGCCGATTCCCGCCAGGAAGGATTGCAAGGCGCCCGAGCTCCGGTCCAGGGTCTCCCCCAGGTAACACTTCATGTCGAGTTTGAAGGATTTTTCCACGAGGCCGGGGCCGAAGGTCAGCAGGGGAACCCATAACCGGGTGTCGGGGGTGCCTCCGTAATTGTCGAACTCCGCCGAAAGGCTGGCCCTGAGGAAAAGGTCGCCCGCCACTTCCTGCTCGCCCCCGAAAACAAACTTGAAATATTCGAAATCGGAATCCGCCGTGTCGGCGGTGCCCCCCAGGCCCGTCTGGGAATTGTCGACGAAATTGCGGTTCGTGAATTGGACTCCCCAGGTGGACCGTCCCGGGTTCTCCAAGCCGATCCCGATCCGCCCGTTGAGGTGCTGGGTGTTCTGGTCGGCGTAGACGAACTGGGCTTGGTTCAAGTTGATCGAATAGTCCGAAACCACCTCCAGGTTCCCCCCCAGCCTCAGGTTTTCCCCGCTTTCAAGGGGCAGGACCAGGTGGAAAGCGCCCATGGAATCGATGTTCTCGTCGCGGACGCTCCATTGGGCGGAGGCGTTGGGATAGGCCGCCGAGGTGGCGGAAACCCGCTGGTCGTAGCCGGTGGTGGTTTCGGTGACGAAACAGTTGAACCGCACGACCAGGCGGCCGGGGATCTCGTAATGCAGCTCGGGGCCGAAAAAGTCGAATTGGGTGGCGGTTTGGGACTGGTGAAGGATGAAATCAGGGAAGCTGGGGATGGAAAGCTTCTCGTCCATGTCCTGCACATCGGGGGCCATGTGGGTGGCGAAGACGGCCCCGATGTCCAGGAGGGGACTGTCCTTGTCCTCCCCGCCCGCGACCCGGAGGGCCGCCCCGGTTCGGAGCCTCAACTCGTTCTCCCGGCTGTCGCCGGAAAGCATGTTGACGGGGCCTTTCACCTGCCCGGCCCTGAGAGTCCGGTCGGTTTGGATGTCGAAAAATTCCAGCCCCAGGGCCAGGCCGTCCACGCGGAAGGCCGACCGCACCATGGAACGGTAACGTCCCTTCGAGAGGGAATCCCCGGCGAAGATGGGCACGACGGGGGAGGAAAGGAGGTCCCCGGCCACCTGGAAGGACCAATCGGGGGAGGGGAAGAACATCAGGCCCTCATAGAGGATGGGATCGTCGTTCCCGATCCGGGGGACGGTGGTGTCAATGGAGGAGTCGGGGCCGGAAGTGGGCGCCTGGAGGGCCCACTGGGCGCTTAGGTCGAGGCGGTCGTGGGTGGCGAGGAAGGCCAGGCCAGCCGGGTTCCCGTCCAGGAAGAGGTCCAGGTTCGCGGTCTCGTCGTCCAGCACCGAGGTCAGGTTGCCGGCCGTGTCCACCCGCATCTCCGTCCCTTGGAGCGGGCCGGTTCCCAGCGCGATCAGGGCGGCGAAGAGGAGCGGAAATTTTTGGGGGGAAGGGAGGCGCATCACATGCTCCAAGTTGAAACAGGGCGTTCCTTTGGGCCCGCTTGGCGATATATACTAACCGCGTTCCGCGAATCCGCCAGCCCAAATCTTGTCCCCCCAATTCCTTGGGCGAAGGAGACGACCGTGAAATTGAGATGGACCCTTGGCCTCTTGCTCCTCCTTTGCGCGTCCGCCCCTGCCCGGGCCGGGGAAGGGGAGGAATCCCCCGGGTCCTTCAAGCCCTACTGGTCGGAAACCGCTTCCTTCACCTTCTCGGGGGAGCCTTCCTCCCAGGGACAAGGACAGTTGACCCGGGAATTATCCTTTAACGCCACCAACACCCTTACCGAGAGCGGCCATAACCTCGTCCTGGGCGTGGCGGGCGGGGAGGAAAAGGTCGAGGGGGCCATTTCCAACTATGGCAAGCTCACGGTGGGCGGCGGCCTGGGGTTGGGGTTCCTCTCCCCGTCGATCTCCCTGGAGGGACAGAAGGGCGAGTCGGCCCTCAATTCCCTCCAAGGGACCTTGTCCTGCGGGTTGAAGTTCTTTGCCGCCCTGGACCTCACGTTGGACGGGGGCGGCGGCCTGGAAAGCCACCAGGGGCCCGTGTCGGCGATTTTGGGAACTTCCGATAATATTAACGAGATCGAGGATAGGAGCTGGTCCTACAGCGCCACCGCCAATTTCCAAGCCTGGGATTTCCTTTCCTTCTCCCTCGCCGGGGGGCAGTCCTATTCCCAAACCTACCGTTACCAGAACCTCTCCCAGTCGGTGGTGCACGACATCGACAAGACCACCCGGACGGATACCCTGGACCTGGGTTTATCCTTCCGTTTCCTGGGAAACGTGACGTTTGATGTCTCCGGGGAGATCGGCTGGGAAAACGACCCGGCCGGCAGTTTTTACAGTCCCAGCCTCGGCAAGACAGTCAATTTCTCCAAACCCACCGTCCAAGACATCACCGGTTACAGCCTTGGCCTTTCCTACGACTTCGAGTAAATCACGCGATGGGGGGGTAAAACATGCGAAAAGCCGTTGCGCTGCTGACCCTTTTAGGAGGGTGCTGGTCCGTCTATTGGCTCGGGTTCCACAAATCCCCCGCTTACAAGGCCTACCTCCAATGGACCCAGGCCACCCTGGACGGGGACTGCAAGACGCTCTATTTGATCGCCGACGGCCCGGCCAAGGAGTGGGTGGATTCGTTTTGCGGGGCCTCGGGCGGCCTGACCGTGGGGGGCCAACCTCTCGTCTCCTCCACTTCCGCCGCGGCCATGGTGGCGGAACTCCGGAACACCCCGGCGGGGGCCATGAAACAGCTCCACCACGACCTCGAGAGCGAGGAGGAGGCCCCCGACGGCACGGTGAGCCTGTCGGTGGTCGAGACGGTCCTGGGCCGCCCGAGTCAGTTCAACAAACCCCCGCCGCCAAGGCGCCACAAGGTGAAGGTCAAGGAAGAGGGCGGAACCTGGAAACTGGTTGAATTCAAGGAAGAGGATATTTAGCCATGCCCAAAATCAACGAGGTCCGGCGGATGTAAGAGGCCCTCCGCCACGCAGAACTGGGACCGGACCCCGAGTTCTTCGAGATGGTTCTGGATGATAACGCCCTCATCGACGGCAAACCCATGAAGCGCATGATCGTGGAGGCCCACCAGCCCGACAACAAGGCGCCCAAGTTTAACAGCGTGGAGATGTGCGAATTCACCTTCTGGGACCACGGCAACGCGGTCGTGGTGACCTGCAAGGGGGAATACCAGGGTCCCCAATGGTCGGGCACGATCCGCTTCATGCGGGTGTGGGTGAGGAAGAACGGGGCCACCGCGCCCCTGGGCACCTATCACGTGGAAGTGCAGTCGGGGAAGCGAGTCCTGGTGAAGGAAATCAACATCAGCGGGGCCGACGTCGCCGAGCAAAATAATTCCCGAACCGTGGTATAAACCGGGCACCCCAGACATTGTTACGCAGTGGGGAAAACATGGGTCGGGATGAGCTCGATACTCCCCAACGGTATTACCAACCGTATATAGCCGTAGATATGGAAAAAGCCTGGGTGTCCACCCAGGCTTTTTTATTTGGTACGGAAATACCATCTATAACCGTTAGATAAACCAATGAACGGTTTTTATTGGTTTATCCGATATTCTCGCGTCGTCTTAAAAATGGACATCCTTCTTTGGATGTTATGCGGCCTTGCTATGACTTCAACAGGCGATAACCGCGTATCCCATGGTTATCTTGCCCAAAAAAGCGGCCTTTCATTGCCTGCGCGAGTTCACACTCTCGTTTTTGAGCCGAACCGGGGACAAACTGATCCAGCGGTGGCCTTTTTGGCGCGTGGCCGGAGGTCCATTTTTTTTCTTTCGGCGGGACGTCTCGCCTGGGTGGGGATGGAAAAGCTTTCGACGCCACGGTTCCGTAACGAGCCGTCTGGAACCGAAAGGAAACATGTCCTTTGGATGGATCTGATCGGGGCTGACCGGCAAAGCCTCTCGGAAGGCCTGGAAAAACTTCCCGGCGAAAGCAATTATTTTAAGGGACGGAATTCCGCTGGGTGGCAAACCCATATTCCCCAATTCCGGCGCGTGAAATTCCATGAGGTATATCCCCACATCGACTTGGTCTATTACAACGGTGATCATGGCTTGGAATTCGATTTTATTATCAAACCTGGCGGGGATCCCAAGGCCATCCGGCTCAAATGGCAGGGGGCGGAAAGGATGGTTTGGGGTTCCCGGGGCGACCTGGAACTGAAATGGAAAGGTTCGGGATTGTCCCTTGAGCCTCCCCGGGTTTACCAGGAAGCGGTCGGCGGGTCGCTTCCAGTTGCGGGACGATTACAGCTAAGGCCCGGCGGCGAGATTCAATTTGATCTCGGCCCTTATGATTCCACCCGGCCATTAATAGTGGACCCGGTTTTGGCTTATTCGACCTACCTGGGAGGGACTTCGGATGATGATATTTATGCCATCGCCGTGGATTCCGGGGGCGATGCCTATGTCACCGGATCAACCGTTTCGACCGATTACCCGACGACCCCCGGAGCCTATTCGTCCTCTTCGAGTGGAGGGGTTGTCGTCACAAAGTTGAACCCCACGGGAAACGCCTTGGTCTATTCCACTTTTTTCGGGGGGAGTGGGGGTGAGACGGGCACTGGCATCGCGGTGGACGCGTCCGGCAACGCTTATGTGGCCGGGTTGACCAACTCCACCGATTTTCCAACGACCCCGGGGGCCTTTCACCCGGCGGTTGGGTGTATGACGAATTCGGCTTTTGTCCTGAAGTTGAACCCCGCGGGCAGTTCCTTGATCTACTCCACTTATTTGAATGGGACCACCGGGTTGACCTGTTACTCCGACGCTAACGCCATCGCCATCGATTCGGCGGGCAACGCCTACGTGACCGGCCAAACCGATTACACCGATTTTCCGACGACGCCCGGCGCCCTACAAACGACCTTGGTGGGAGGGTCGGCCTCCGGCGACGCCTATATCGCCAAATTGAACCCGGCCGGTTCAGGATTGGTTTATTCCACTTATCTGGGATCGGTGGATGGCGATGGTTTTGGGATCGCGGTCGACGGCGCCGGGAACGCCTATGTGACCGGCCGCGCCGAGTATACCCCCTTTCCAACGACCCCCGGAGCTTTCCAAAGCGTCTTGAATGGCGGCGGGGATGCCTTCGCGCTGAAATTGAATCCCACGGGCACCGCGCTCGTTTATTCGACCTTATTGGGCGGGAGTTTGGTCGACATGGGTCAAGCCATCGCCGTAGACTCGGGTGGAAACGCCTACGTGACCGGCTCAGCGCCCTCCACCGATTTTCCAACGACACCAGGATCGGTTCAGCCAACTATGGGCCCTGGTTTAGGTGGCGTCTTTGTCACGAAAGTGAACCCGACAGGAACCGGACTGGCCTATTCGACCTTTTTGGGTGGCGGCACCTATGTGGCTTATATTTTCGGAACGGGCATTGCCGTCGACAACTCGGGAAATGCCTATGTCACGGGCCTATGCTTTTCACCGGGTTCGTCGAATTTCCCAACTACGGCGGATGCCTTACAACCGACCCTCACGACCGGCCTTCAAAGCGCCTTCCTCGCGGAATTGAACCCGTCGGGCTCGGCCCTGGTTTATTCGACGTTCCTTGGAGGGGACGGCGCCGACAACGGGACGGGAATCGCCCTGGATCCGACCGGAGGAATTTATGTCACGGGTGACGCCACCTCAACCAATTTTCCGACGACCTCGGGGGCCTATAAGACTACCTACAATGGTTCGATTGAGGGGTTTGTGACGAAATTCGTTTCCGCCGCTTCGGCTACCCCTACCGCAACGAATACGGCTACCTTTTCACCCACGAATACGCCGACCTGGACCCCGACCCCTAGCCCTACTTCTACCTCGACGAATACGGCCACGCCGACGGTGACGGGAACTCCCACCTGGACCCCGACTTCCACGCCAAGCCTCACCGCAACTTCCACCCCCACCGACACGTCCACACCGACCCCGACGGCCACTTATACTCCCGTTTGCGAACCCCATGTTTGGCCGGACCCCTTTAATCCCCGTTATGCGGTCAACGGAATGTTGAAATTCGATTGCCTTCCGTCGGGGGCCAACGTGAGCATCTATACAGTGTCGGGAGAAACGGTGGCTAATATCTACGAATCCGGTGGGTGGGCTTTGTGGGATGGAAAGAACCGGGTTGGTTCGCCGGTCTCTGCGGGATTTTATTATTACGTGATCCAGGTGGGGGAGCGTGTGTTTGGAAAGGGTAAAATACTTGTAAATAGGTAATTCTGTCCGCGCTTACACCTAAGGCAGGAGTTGGCTGGAAGTCCAAACAAGATGTGGAATTGGATCATTTTAAGGAGAAAAGAACAAGCCCGTGTGGGGCTACCCGGGCTTGTTCTATTGCTTGGTTTCGAGGGGGCTTTTTAATTGGGCGAGAGGTCCCCGCCCGGGACCGAGCCGTTCCCGTAAAGACTGATGAACTGCTCGATCTTCCCGAAGACGTAGAGCAGTTCGTCCTCCCGCAGGGGCCTCTCCAAAAGGCCGCTTAGGACCCCCACCACGTGGGGCAGGAGGGACTTGCGGATCGAATCCGCCCATTCCCCCTCGTTCCGAACCAGTCCCTGGTCCATGTCGCTCAAAAGCTGGGCGACCTTCTCGTCCTTGACCAGCGTTTCCTTCAGCAGGAACCACCTCAAGAACAGGTTGATGGCATTGTGGGAGCTGTCTTCTTTCTCGATGGTTTCTAAGGTGCTATTCATGGTTTTCTCCTAAATTCAATAATTTTAATGGGATGAAATGGGGTTCTTGGGCTTGGATCGCCCGGTTAGGCCACGGCCAAAAGCAGTGAATCAGATCCGAAGGACGAGGAAGTTTCGGGGAGGATAAGCGGCGGTTAAAAGCGTCGGCGCGGGGCTGGTAAAGCGGATGGTGTTTTTCGTCCGAAAGATCCTTGGGGTGTAATCCGTGACCTCGGGACTCCGTTTGGAGATGGACCTCAAGGGGTAAGTGGAACTCAAGCGGCCGTCCCGCAAGCCGGATTCGGGGAAGAACTTGCCGCAGGGTTGGGCTTTCAGGCAATGGGCCGGGCCCGCGTGGGAACAAGCGTGGTAGTTGGCTAGGGCCAAGGCGGGGCTTAAGGCCACCAGGGGCAAGACTGCAAGGAGGATCAGTTTTCCGAGTTGGGAAGCGCGCTTTTTCATGACACCGTATAGACGTGCCAAGCAGGGGAAAGGGCCGGGGTTCAGGTGGATTGAGGAAAGGCTTTACCTTAGGAGAAATCCAGTAGGTTTTTCAGGATTATCAACGGAACTAGTTCGGTGGGGACTGGTGACTGATGACCCGACACGCCACGCAATGCATTTTGCTTCACCAGGTATGTGGTGGACTGATTGGGCGCTAAGGTTGGGAGGGAGATTAAAGTGGGAAATGAGGTCAGTCACTTTGTCCCATGGACGAAGGCACCATCTGTATTCTACCGGTTTATTTCCCGAGCCGCGGTGGCGGATTCAGTTCAACTTATACTTCGAACCAATTCTTTTATAGTCTCAAAATATTCATCAATGATGTCATCAGGGGTTACGTTTTCGAATACCATATTTTTAATTTCTGCCTTAACTTGTTTTAGTTCTTCTTTTTTCAGATTTGCCTTCGCAATCCATTCATAAAGAACCACAATTTTCGGTTTATCCTGTTGGAAGTCGGTGGATTTTAATTCCTCTAAACCGGGAACTAATTTAATAATCTTTGCGTTCAATTCTTTTAAGAACTGCTCGAAAAATGTATTTTTAATAAAATCTTCAGCAGTAAGAATTCTTTTATCTTTATTCAAATCAAAATAAGTAACCCATTTACCCAAAACCTTTTTTTCTCGGTGTTCTCTTTGACCACGGGTTGCTGGTTCATCATTATCACTAATGATTACACAGTCTCTTCGCCCAGCTTGAAATATAACGGCAATATTATTCAACCCTTCTGCACCACGGCCAAAGCAAAGCCCAAGAGAACTAAAATTACTTTTTAGTTGTTCCTGCTTGGGGTTATTCAATATGCACTTTTGAAATAATTCGTAATCATGCCAACCTTCAAAGATAATATTTTTCTCTTTTAGCATCTCGAAAACGGAGCAGTTCAAAGCTTGAAACAGAACCTCCTCCTCAAAATAATTGGAACTGTTTGCCCTTTTAATTTCCGAGGATTCCTTTACCTTTTCAACGATTAAATGCCTTTCGATATTTTTTTTATCAATCATGAATATTGAATGCGTACTTAATACAACATTGTTTTCTTTAGATATGTTTATTAAC
>DATKOC010000231.1:0-4315 GCA_035524855.1 bacterium | reverse complement strand
TCCCAGCTCCACGAACATTGCCACCAAAACCAACACCTTGACGGCAACGACTACGGCGACATCGACGGCCACGAACAGCTCCACGTTGACTGTGACTACCACTTCCACCAACACTTCCGTCAATACGCCCACCAGCACAGCCACTTCAACGGCCGTAAATACGATGACCAACACTAGTACGCCCAGCTCAACCGACAGCGCCACGGCCACAGCGACCTCGACCGCTACCAACTCCTCCACCGTGACATCCACCAACTCGGCCACGATGACTGGAACGACCACCCCGACTGACACTTACACCGTCACAGACACTCCGAGCGCCACCAATAGCGCCACGAAAACGGCCACTTCTACCGCTACGAACTCGGCAACACTCATCTCAACTTCTTCGGCTTCGTCCACCTCTACTTCGACAGCCACCTCTACTCCAACGAAGACTTCTACCAGCACTGTCACCACGACATCTACGAATACGGCCACGGCTACCTTCACCAACACCCCGAGCTATACCTTTACTTTCACGACTACATCCACACTGACTTCTACCGCCACGCCGACGGTGACTTACACTTCCACCAAGACCCCAAGCTTCACCGCCACTCCTTCGGGGAACCAGACCCCGATCATCTACCCCAACCCGGCCCCTGGCGGGACGGTCAACCTATTGCCGCCGTCCTATTCGGGAAGCTTGGATGTGCGGGTCGAGATCTTCACAGCCGCCTTCCGAAAGGTGCGGGACACGACCTATCACGACATCCCCGCGGGGCAGCCCGTTCAGGTGAGCTTGACGGACCGCTTCGGGAGTCCCTTGGCGAGCGGCGTTTACTACATCCGGGTCACGGTGAACGGCCACAGATCCATCGCCAAACTGTTAATTCTTCGATAGTTTTCCTGCTCCGACGGGCTTTGGGACCGGCTTTCCCCTCCTGTAAGATGAGCCCCCATGCCATCCTCACCCCGATTCCATTCCAAGAAAAATTTCCCCCCTTTTGCGGAGGGGGCGATGAACCTGCGACTGACCCTTTATGTGCGCATCCATAACCTTTTCGCCACCTACCTGAACCTGAACTGTTTCTTCGTTCCGGATGACAACCCCTCCGCATGGATGCCCCTCTTCTACAGCCGCAATAGCCTGCACAGCCCCACCCATTACGAATCCCTTTTCGGGAAAAACCAGGACCGTTACCGTTACAACGAACTGAACCTTGAGCGGCTGCGGAAGGAACGCAAGGCTTTCGTCGCGAAACACCGGGGGTTCTATGACCTCCTGGCGCCCGTGGTCACGGGAAAAACCTTCCACGGGTTCCTGGCCACCGGTTCCTTCGTGAGGGAACCCTTTACGGAAGGGGAGATCTCCCGGCAATGGACTTCCCTCACCGGGCGCCGCACCGAGGGCGGGGACCCGGACTTCCTGGATTACGCCCGTATGGCGCTCGATACCGTCGTGCTTTCCCCGCCGCTCCTGGAGGGGTTTAAGGAGGTGATGGAGATGCTCGCGGGGTTCCTTTGTGGACTGGCGGATCAACGGATGGCCGAAAGGCTGGAGGAGCTTCGAAAGGGGCCCATTTCCCACGGTCTACCGCACGCGGTCTGGATGGACTTCATGCTGGGCTTAAACCAGTTCCGCCCCCGGGTGACGGTGGGAGGGGTTCCCAATTGGTGGGAACAGGAGGAACTGGGAATTACGCGCTATCCCACGACCGTCCTGGCTGTTACCCAACCGGCCCCGGTCCTGGAACGGTGGTCCACCCTGAAGTCCATGGCGGGGGCGGCGCGCCTTCAGTGGGAGGCGTTGAAAGTCGCCCGGGAATTTCCCGAGACCGTCGCCGGTAAATTGGAGGATTACGGGGCCTTGTTCGTCACCTCGGCCTCGCCCGCGAAGTCCAAGGTCCAGGCCAAGCTGGAGATTCGTGACCGCATGGAGGCCATCCGCCGGCGTTTGGAAAAGCAGACCGGGCTCAAGCTGGTGGCCGGGGCGGGCTCAACCCTGGCCCCGGGAGTGAAGCTGGTCGAATCCCGGCTGCAAGCCGTCCTGGCCATGAACCTCGCCGCCTCCATGGGACGCTCCATGGTTTTTTATGATGAGGACGCCGAGAAGATCCAGCAGGGGAAGGGCCGGGGCCTTCGCCCAGCGCTCACCTGGCTTCGGAAGGCTTATCGGAGCGGCTCGCCCAAGGACCGCGAGGCGGCCCGGGCGGAGTTTGTCCGCCAGGCGCTCCTCTATTCCCACGAGCGCCAGGAAAGCCTGCGCGCCCACCTTTTGGAGGCCAGCTACATGCTTTCGGGTGCCTTAAGCGAAACAGGGCTCAACCCCGCGGAGGCGGAGGGGATGGCCGATTTGATGGAGGCGCGCCTACTGCGGGCCTCCACCCTCCAGGAAATGTTGGCGGCCTTCCGGGACGGGCTGGACCGCGTCGGTTCGGCGGGGGACCGGCCCGCCGAGGGGAAGCGACTCGCGCGCATGGAGGAGGCGAAGGGGTACGTGGACGCTCATTTCACCCAACCCCTGCGGCTCAAGGAACTGGCTCGCAAAACCGGCCTTTCCGAACCGGCATTCCTCAGGGGCTTCCGACGGGCTACGGGACAGGGCTTTTCCAGGTATCTCCAGGCCTTAAGGCTTGAGGAGGCCCGGCGTCTTCTCCGGGCCAGTTCCTTGTCGGTCGAACGGGTTGCCCAGGAAAGCGGGTTCAACTCGGCGAGTTATTTCGTCCAATCCTTTAAACGGGCCACCGGCCTCACCCCTGGAGCTTTCCGGAGCCGTAAAAATAATATAAATTGATAATTTGTTTTTTATAAATCAATGAACTTTCGCTTGGGGTATCTTTCCAGCCATATCGGCCTCCTGGCCGAAACCCCGAGGAACCCATGTGGTTGATGAAAGTTAAAAACGATTTTTTCCCCAAGCCTGTTTCTGGAAGGGTTTTCAGATCCCTTGTGGTCGCCGCTTTCCTCCTTTTCGGCTTTCGGGGATGGGCCGGTGCCCAGGCCTACAACTGGCAGAACGTGGTCATCATGGGCGGGGGCTTCGTCACCGGAGTTGACTATAGTCCGGTCTCCCAAGGGCTGCTTTACGCCCGCACCGACGTCGGGGGGTTCTACCGTTGGAATAATTCCACCAGCCAGTGGGTGCCCCTGACGGACATGTACGGGCCCGCCCAAGGGAATAATTTTGGGGGAGAAAGCCTCGCGCCCGATCCCGTCAACCCCAACGTGGTCTACGCGGCCGCGGGCTTCTCGGGCCCCGGCACGATCCTCAGCTCCACCGACCAAGGCAATACTTGGACCGCCAATGCCATCCCGGTCTCCATGGGGGGAAACAACGACGGCCGTGAAGCCGGCGAGCGCTTGGCGGTGGACCCTAACCTGACCTCCAAACTTTATTTCGGTTCCCGTTGGCAGGGGCTTTGGGTCAGCACCAACTCGGTGGCCAGTTGGAGCCAAGTGACCACCTTCCCGGTCCTGGGCGATACAGGCTATGGCTTAAGCTGGGTGATCTTCGATCCCCACGGCACATCCGGTTCGGCCTCGGCCACCATATATGTGGGGATCCTTGGCATGTCTTCCGGCAATAGCAATGTCTACCGATCGACCAACGGGGGAACAAGCTGGGCCCTGGTTTCAGGCGGGCCTTCCAACATGGTTACGCCCCACGCCAGCCTGGGCACCGATGGGAATCTTTGGATCGTCTATGACAGCGGAGGATACGGCCCCGGTTCCGTTACCAATGGCCAGATTTGGAAATTGAATACCGGGACCTTGGGGTGGACCAACGTGACCCCTTCCAACGGACCCGGGAGCGGAAGCGGCGGCTACGGCGGGGTTTGCGTGGACCACCAGAACGCCAGCCATGCCGTCGTCACTACCCTCGATTGGTGGGGTGGCAATGACCAGGTTTTTGCCACCACCAATGGTGGCACCAACTGGACGGTCATCGCCCACTCCAACACGGGGTGGGACGCGGGCCCCTTCTCCAACTACAACATCAACGGGGCCCAATACACCCTGGGTTGTGGAACCAACCCCGGTAATTCAGGTTGGTTCGGCGACATTAAGATCGATCCCTATAGCTCGGCTACGGCCATCTATACGACGGGCGGCGGGGTATGGAGGAGCACCAACATCACGGCCGGCACCCAGCCCGCAGGTGTCACCTGGACCTACAACGACAACAACCTGGAAGAGACCGTGTCCCTTTACCTGAATGCCTCGGCGGCGGGGGGCGTCTTATTTTCCTGCATGGGCGACGTGGCAGGGATGCGCCACACGAACTTGAACCAGTCGCCCGCCTCAGGCGGGTACTGCAACCCTTCCTTCA
>DATKOC010000230.1:0-25911 GCA_035524855.1 bacterium | reverse complement strand
CCGGTCCACGCCGAGGGTCAATTGGGTCAGGTCGTTGGAGCCGATGGAGAAGCCGTCGAAGCGCAGGGCGAATTCCTCCGCCAGGATCACGTTGGAGGGGATCTCGCACATGACGTAGACTTGGAGGCCCTTGTCCCCCCGCTTCAAACCTTGCGACTCCATCACGGCCAGCACCTTGTCGGCCTCGCCCGGCGTGCGGCAGAAGGGCACCATCACGATGATGTTGTCCAGGCCGATCACTTCCCGGGCCCGCTTCAGGGCCTTGCATTCCAGCTCGAACCCCGCCTGGTAGCCGGGGCTGTAATAGCGGGAGGCTCCCCGCCAGCCGATCATGGGGTTTTCCTCCCCCGGCTCGAAGGCCGCGCCCCCGACGAGGTTGGCGTACTCGTTGGTCTTGAAGTCGCTCAGGCGCACGATCACGGGGTGGGGGTATTGGGTGGCCGCGATCTGGGAAAGTCCCCGCGAGAGCTTGTCCACGAAATACTCGGCCTTGTCGGTATAGCCTTCGGTGAGGGCCGCGATTTGTTTTTTGGCCTTCTTATCCTTGAGCGTCTTGAAATTGACGAGCGCCATGGGATGGACCTTGATGCTCTCGCTGACCAGGAATTCCATCCGGGCCAAGCCGATGCCCTTCACCGGCAGGTGCCACCACTGGAAGGCCGCGTCGGGGCTGGCGATGTTCATGAGGATCTGGGTCTTCGTGTCCGCCATCTTGTCCAGGCGGATTTCCTTTTCCTCGTAGGCCAGTTCGCCCGCGAAGACCTCCCCCTCGAGGCCCTCCGCGCAGGAGAGGGTGACGGGCTGGCCGTTCCTCAACCGCTGGGTGGCGTGCCCCGTGCCCACCACGGCGGGGATGCCCAGTTCCCGGCTGACGATGGCCGCGTGGCAGGTGCGGCCGCCGTGGTCGGTGATGATGCCCCGGGCCTTTTTCATGATGGGCACCCAGTCGGGGTCGGTCATCTCGGCCACGAGGATGGAGCCTTCCTTGAACTTGGCGATTTCCCGGGGGCTCTTGATCCGGCAAACCTTGCCCGCCGCGATGCCGTCACCCACCGCCAGTCCGGTGAAAAGGACCTTGCCCTTTTCCCTCAGGCTGTATTTCCTCAGGACCCCCGCCTTCTTGCGGGATTGCACCGTCTCCGGACGGGCCTGCACCATGAAAAGCTCGCCGGTTTTCCCGTCCTTGGCCCATTCCATGTCCATGGGCTTGCCGTAGTGCTTCTCCACCAGCGCCGCCCAGCGGCCCAGCTTCAGGATTTCCCCGTCCGTCAGGACGTAAGCGGCCTGTTCCCCCGGGGAGGTCCTGACGATCCTCGTTCCGGCGCCCTGGGGGCCGTAAACCATCTTGATCTTCTTGGCCCCGCGTTTTTTCTCGAGGATGGGCGCCAGGGCGGGGTTTTCCAGTAGGGGTTTGAAAACCATGTACTCGTCCGGGTCCACCTCGCCCTGCACCACCGTTTCCCCCAGGCCGAAGGCCGCGTTGATGAGGGCCGCGCGGGGAAAGCCGCTTTCGGTGTCGATGGAAAACATGACGCCCGAGGCGCCCACATCCGAGCGCACCATGCGCTGGACCCCGATGGAAAGGGCCACCTTCATGTGGGAGTAGCCCTTCTCGACGCGGTAGCTGATGGCCCGGTCGGTGAAAAGCGAGGCGTAGCACTTGCGGCAGGCCTCCAGCAGGGCCTTTTCGCCCTTCACGTTGAGGAAGGTTTCCTGCTGGCCCGCGAAGCTGGCGTCCGGCAGGTCCTCGGCGGTGGCGGAGGACCGCACCGCCACCGCCAGGTCCCCGTCCCCGCACCGAGCGCAGAGTTCCCGGTAGGCCCGGCGGATTTCCAGGGTCAATTCCAGCGGAAATTGGGCGCGCAGCAGGAGCCCTCGCGCCGCCTTCCCCGCGATTTTTAACCTCTTGGGTTTTTTCCCGGCTTCCTCGGCCAGTTGGTCCAAGGCCCCGGCCAAGTGGTTTTGCTCCAGGATGTCCCAATAAGCCTGGGAGGTGATGGCGAATCCCTCCGGCACCTTCACGCCGGCCTGGAGGAGGGTGCGGGTCATCTCACCCAGGGACGCGTTCTTGCCGCCGACCGAGGGAATATCCTGGATGCCCACTTCCTCGAATTTTTTCACCCACAGCTTTGGATTGTCCATGTCAGTCTCCTTAACGGGCCAGGTAACCCCCATCGATTGGATAATAGGAACCGGTGATGAAAGAGGCCTTTTCGGAGGAAAGCCACACCACCAGCTCGGCCACCTCCTCCGGTTTTCCCAGGCGGCCGATGGGGTGGAGCCCCACCAGCATGTCCCGGGCGGCCTTGTCGGCGGTCACGGGGGCGATCATGGGAGTCTCGATGAAAGCGGGCCCCACCGAGTTGATGCGGATCCCCTTGGCGCTGTAATCCAGCGCGGCCACCTGGGTCAATCCCACCACGCCGTGCTTGGCCGCCGCGTAAGCGGTGGCCGACCCGAAACCCTCCTGGCCGAGGATCGAGGACATATTCACGATGGTCCCTCCCCCGCCCTGGAGCATGGCGGGAATCTCGTATTTCATGCAGTAGAAGACCCCGGAAAGGTTGATGGAGATCACTTGCTGCCAGCCTTCCAGGCTGTAGTCCGCCACGGGGGCCAGTTCCCCGCCGATGCCGGCGTTGTTGAAGGCCGCGTCGAGCCGCCCGTACTTTCCCATGGTTTGTTTCACGAGGTTTTCGCAGTCCGAGGGCCGGGACACATCGGCCCGCACGAAGAGGGCCGTTCCACCCTTTTCCCGGATCAAGCGGACCGTTTCCTCCCCTGTTTTTTCGGTGCGGTTGGAAACCACGACCTTGGCGCCTTCCTTGGCGAATAAAAGGGCCGTAGCCCTTCCGATTCCCGATCCGGCGCCGGTGACGATGACGGTTTTTCCCTCGAAATTTTTCACGGGAAATTCCTTTCTGGACGGCCTCTCGATTTCATCCTAGGGGTGCCCCGTTCCTTGGGCTATGACTGTGGTCATATGAAATAAGGCCCGCCAGGGTTACCGTAAAACCAGGGAAAGTCAGATCAAGTGAGAGGAATGGTTATGACGACATTAATCAAGGATGAGATGAAAACAGCCACCATGAAGGCCCTCGTCTACCACGGGCCCGGCCAAAAGGCCTGGGAGGATAAACCCAAGCCCGCCATCAAAGAGACAACGGACGCCATTGTCCGCGTCACCACCTCAACCATCTGCGGGACGGACCTTCACATCATGAAAGGGGATGTGCCCTCCGTCACCAACGGGCGCGTCCTCGGCCACGAGGGCGTGGGCGTGGTGGAAGAAACCGGGGCGGGAGTCACCCAGTTTAAAAAGGGCGACCGGGTCCTGATCTCCTGCATTACCTCCTGTGGGAAATGCGACTTTTGCAAGAAGGGAATGTATTCCCATTGCCGGAACGGCGGATGGATTTTGGGGAACACCATCGACGGAACCCAGGCCCAGTATGTCCGCATACCCCACGCCGACAACAGCCTTTATAAGGCCCCCCAGGGAGTTGATGAGGAAGCCTTGGTGATGCTTTCGGACATCTTCCCCACCGGCTTCGAGTGCGGGGTCATCAACGGGCAGGTGAAACCGGGAGACAAGGTGGCCATCGTGGGCTCCGGGCCCATCGGCCTGGCCGCGCTCCTGACCGCCCAGTTTTATTCCCCCGCCATGCTCATCCTCATCGACCAGGATGACAACCGGCTCAAGGTATCCTTGGCGTTCGGGGCAACCCACACCGTTAATTTCAAGGACGAAAACGCCGCGGAAAGGGTGAAAGCCTTGACCGGGGGCGAGGGGGTGGACGTGGCCATTGAGGCTGTCGGCGTGCCCTCGTCCTTCGGGACCTGTCAGGACATTATCGCCCCCGGGGGGAGAATCGCGAATATCGGGGTCCACGGCAAACCGGCGGAACTGCACCTGGAAAAGCTTTGGGACCGGAACATCACCATCACCACCCGTTTGGTGGATACGGTGACCACGCCCATGCTGTTGAAAGTCCTGCAATCCGGGAAGCTGGACGCCAAAAAGATGGGAACCCACCGGTTCTCCCTCTCGGATGTCATGAAGGCCTATGACACTTTCGGCAACGCGGCCAAGGAAAACGCTTTGAAGGTCATCTTAAAAGCTTAAAAAAATAAAGGAGGCGCGTCATGGGCGCAAGCAACGTGTTTGACTTATCGGGCAAGACCGCCATCGTCACCGGTGGGGCCCTAGGGATAGGCTTTGGGATCGTGTCCCGGCTGGTGGAGGCCGGGGTGAGCGTGATGGTGGCGGACATGGACAAGGCGGCTTTGGAGGACGTTCCCAACCGGCTCAAGGGGGGCAAGGTGCGGACCATGCACTTGGACGTCTCCAAGGAAGAGTTTTGGGAAAAGCTGGTCAAGGCCACCGTGGATGACTTCGGCAAACTGGACATCCTGGTCAACAACGCCGGCATTTACCCCCAGGTTCCCATGCTCAAGATGGAACCGGCCCTCTTCGACAAGGTGCTGGCCGTCAACCTGAAAGGCCTGGCCTTTCTTTCCAAGGCGGCGGCGCTCCAAATGATCAAGCAGGGCAAGGGCGGACGCATCATCAACATCGCCTCCATCGACAGCGTGCATCCGTCCATGGTGGGACTGGCGGCTTACGACTCCTCCAAGGGCGGGGTCCTGAGCTTCACCAAGAACTTCGCGCTGGAGGTGGCACCCCACGGCGTCCAGGTGAACGCCATCGCCCCCGGCGGCATCTCCACCGAAGGCACGTCCAAGCCCCTGGAGGGCAGCGGCATGACTCCCGCCCAATTGAAAGAAATGATGGATGGTTTCGCCGCGAAAATCCCCATGAGGCGCATGGGCGTGCCGGACGATATCGCCAAGGTGGTCCTGTTCCTGGCCTCCGACGCGGCCAGCTACATGACGGGCGCCTTGGTGGTGGTGGACGGGGGTGTGCTGCTCGGTTGAGGGGGCCATGTCCCGCGGGACCTATTGGAAAGGTTAAAAGGTTACGCGGGCCAATACCCATTCCATTGAAAGGCTTTCAATAAGGAGATGGGCATGAAAAAATCACAGCTTTACGCCGTGGTGGGTTTTCTCATCGGATGGGGGGCCCCGGTTGGCGCCCTTTTCCTTCGTTACTTGTTTTGGAACGGCTCCACGCCCCTGATGGCTTTCGTCAACCGGGAATGGACCCAATTCGCCTTTTTCTATTGGTACATGCTCATCGGGACCTGCCTGGTCCTGACCTGGGTGGGCTATTTACTGGGGAACGTCGAGGACATGGAGACGGGCGGACCGGATTGAAAGCGGCCCATCCCCGGCGTCTTTTTTTCGTTTTACTTTAAGCCGGAAATGACATTCAATTGCCCAACCTGAACAGGAGGCAATCCATGTCATTACGCTTGATTCGTCCCATCCTCGCGCTGGGCCTCGCGGCCCTTTCCCTTTCCTGCGGGCCCCAAACGACCGCGGTCGTTCCCTCGAACGCCGCCCCCGCCGTCGACGCCTCGGGCTTGGAGGACCTCAGTTCCATGGAGGTCGTGGGGAAAATGGGGTTGGGCTGGAACCTCGGCAACACCCTGGAGGCCTGCGGGAGCTGGATCAAGGGCCCCGACATCCGCAGTTTCGAGACCGCCTGGGGCAACCCCGAGACCACCAAGGAAATGATCGACAAGATCAAGGCGGACGGTTTCGGCTCGGTCCGCATTCCCGTGGCCTGGTCGAACATGATCGAGGGGGACTACACGATCAATTGGCGGCTCCAGGAGCGCGTCAAGCAGGTCGTCGACTGGGTCCTCGCCGATGGGATGATCGCGGTGGTCAACATCCACTGGGACGGCGGCTGGTGGTCGAAGTTCCCCGTGGATTACGACAATTCCATGAAGCGGTACACCCGGATGTGGTCCCAAATCGCCGGTTATTTCAAGGACGAGCCCGGGTCGCTGATTTTCGAGTCCCTCAACGAGGAAGGCAGTTTCAACGACGTGTGGAACCGCTGGGGCGGTGGGACGCCCGAGCAAAAGGCGAAAGCCTACGGTATCCTGAACAACATCAACCAGGCCTTCGTGGATTTGGTGCGCAAATCCGGCGGATTGAACGCCAAGCGCCACCTCCTGATCGCCGGTTACGCCACCGACATTGACCTGACCGTGGACCCCGCCTTTGGGATGCCCAAGGACCCGGCCGGCCACTGCATCGTCTCGGTCCACTACTACACGCCCTTCACCTTCGCGGGGCTGGAACACGACGAGACCTGGGGCAAGGCCCGCCCGACCTGGGGCACCGACGCGGATAAGGCCGAGCTGGAGGCGAACATGAACAAGCTCAAACCCCGTTTCCTGGACCAGGGCATCCCGGTCATCGTGGGGGAGTACGGCGCCACCCTCAAGACCAAGGAGCCCGATAGCGTCCGTCTTTATATCCTGTCCGTCGCGGAAAAGGTTTATGGAATGGGAATGTGCCCCATGCTTTGGGACCCGGGGACGCATTTTGACCGCCGCTCCCTGGAGTTCAATGATCCCGATCTATTGAAGGGGTTCCAGAAGATCGAAAGCGGAAAAAGAAACTGAAATTGAACCACAGGGTGCTCAGGGTACGCAGGGTAAGGCGCCGATTTTTAACCTCAATGTTCTTACTCTGCGGCCTTTGTGCCGCCGAAGGCGGTCTGTGGTAAAAGCCTATTGGAAGTTCTAAGACAGTTTTATCCCGGTTTTTTGGCGCCCCGGCTCTTGAGGATCTCCGCCACTTCCTCATCGGTGACCTGCCCGAAATCCTTGAAGAATTCCCCCACCGCCCCGAAGTCGGAGGTGACCGCCAAGGCCACCACCTCGTCCGCCTCCCGGCGCAGTTTCTCCGCCACGTCCGGCGGGATCACCGCCGCGGCCACCACGATCCGCAAGGGGCCTTGGGGCCGCACTTCCCGGATGGCCGCGAAGATGGTGGAACCGGTGGCGATGCCGTCGTCCACGATGATGACAATCCGGTGCTCGGCGCTGATTTGGGGGCCGAAGGGCGTGTATTGCTTGCGCCGCTTTTGGATCGCCTCAAACTGTTTCCTGATTTCCTTCTGGAGGTTCTGCTCATTCAAGCCCATGGCTTCAGCGTAGGGGGCGATATAAACCTTACCGCTCTCGCTCACCGCCCCCACCGCGAATTCGGGGTTGTCCGGCGCCCCGATCTTGTGGGCCAGGACGACATCGAGTTCACCCTTCAGGGCGTCGGCGATGACCTTTCCCATGGGCACCGCGCCCCGGGGCACCGCCAGCACGAGGGGGTTCTGGCCCTTGTATTCCCTCAGCTTATCCGCCAAATCTTTCGCCGCTTCCTCGCGGTTGGCGAAAAACGGTTTATCCCAAGCGTATGGGCTCATGGATTATCTCCACCTTTCCTTAAAACAATTATGGAATCGGCCGAATCACAAGGTTATGACCATAGTCATAGTGAATCCATCCCGCCGGCCTACAATGAATGAACGGAACTAAGTGAACGATTTCCCCTCGGGGAAAAGGGGCGAGGCGATGGAACGTCCCGTGTCGAACCCGGCTTTTGAGCAGCTCTTGTCCCGGTTGGGGGCGGAAACCCTTTCATTCCCCCACGCGGCCGCGGACCTGCGCGTGCGCCAAACCCATATCTCCGTCGTCCTATTGGCCGGGGATTTCGCCTATAAAATCAAGAAGCCCGTCCATTTTCCCTTCGTGGATTATTCCACCCTCGAGAAGCGCCAGCGTTATTGCGGGCTGGAGGTGGAGCTGAACCGCCGCCTTTCCCCGGGAATTTACCTGGGCGTGGTCCCCCTTTCCCTGAGCGGAACCCAGTTGGAGGTCGAGGGCAAGGGAGTCCCGGTGGAATACGCGGTGAAGATGAGGCGCCTGCCGGACGAGCGGCGGCTGGGATCGCTCCTGGAAACGGGCCGCCTGCCGGAGGAATTTTGGGCCAAGCTGGCCGCCAAACTCGACCGCTTTTACCGCGGGGGCGCCAAAGGCCCCCAGGTTTCGGTTTGGGCTTCCCCCAAGGAAGTGGAGGAAGACTGGCGGCAGATCCTCGGGCAAACCTCGGCTTTTCCCCCGGAGATCTTGGATCCCACCCGCCATAAAAGGTTGGAGGTGCTCACCCTGACCGCGTTCGGCAGGCACCGGAACCAGTTGGCCGAAAGGGCCAAATTCGCCCGGGAGGGCCATGGGGACCTGCGCCTGGAGCACATCTATTATTTCCCCGAAAACGACGGGGGGGAGGACCTGGAGATCATCGACTGCCTGGAATTCAACCCCCGCTACCGCTGTGGGGACCCCCTCGGCGATATCGCCTTTTTGGCCATGGACTTGGACGCCGCGGGTTTCCAATCCCACTCCCGCCTCTTCACCCGGGAATTCCTGAAAGTATCCGGGACGGAGGCTAGCTCCCTGCTCGATTTTTACGTGGCCTACCGGCACCTCGTCCGCGGCCTGGTGCGGGGCCTGCAGGCCCGCGAGGAGGATTCGAGCCCCGAGGAACGGGCCCAGGCGGCCGGGAAAGCCAGGCTTCACTTCCGCTTAGCGGTGGAGAAACTGGAGAATCCCCGCCAAAGGCCCTGCCTGCTGCTTTTGGGCGGCCTCCCCGGCGCCGGAAAAAGCACCTTGGGGCAGGAAATGGCGAGGCGGGAAGGCTTCCATGTTTTATCCTCGGACGCCGTCCGGAAGGAGCTGGCGGGGCAGACTTTGGAGAGCGAGAACCCGGTGGGCTTCCAGAAGGGCATTTATAAGCCGGAATGGACCGAGAAAACCTATGCCGAACTTCTCCGGCGGACCGAAGAGGCCCTTCGGTCCGGCCAAAGGGTGCTGGTGGACGCGAGCTTCTGGCGGGAATCCATGCGGGAACCCTTCTGCGACCTGGCCCAGGAAATGAGGGTTCCCTTCCTCTTCTTCGTCTGCATGGCCGGCCGGGAGACCATCGAGAACCGCCTCGCCGGGCCCAGGCGCTTCGGCTCGGACGCCGACCTGGATATTTACCGGAAAATGGCCCCCCATTGGGAGACGCCCTCCCCTTCCCTGGGAACCCTTTTCGTCAATACCGAGCGGCCGGTGGAGGACAGTCTCAACGAAATCAACCGGACGCTGGGCCAATTTGGCTTGGCCGAGCCGGAAAAATCCGTTCCGGTTGGCTAAAAAACCCCAAAACAGATGACACTTTAAACCCGCTTCTCAAACAGGAAGAACCTCGGCCGGGCGACGGGCTTGTAGGTCAGCCCGAACTGCTTGATGACGTGCCGCCGGACGTAGTCGGCTACCTCGCGCGGGGAATCGGAGACGAGGATCCGGTCGATGTCCGTCTGGTCGATGGCGCCGGCCTTCAGCATGGAATCCCGGAACATCCCCAGGAGCGGCGCCCAGTAGCTTTTCCCCATCAGGACGATGGGAAAATTCTGGACCTTGCCCGTCTGAATGAGCGTGGCGATCTCGAAAAACTCGTCCGCGGTCCCGAACCCTCCCGGCATGGCGATGAAGGCGTAGGAATACTTGGCCAGCATCAGCTTGCGGATGAGGAAATAGTGGAACTCCAGCCACAGGTCCAGGTAGGGATTGGGCTTCTGTTCCTTGGGCAGGATGATGTTGCAGCCCACCGACCGCCCCCCCGCCTCCTTGGCGCCCCGGTTGGCGGCCTCCATCAGGCCCGGTCCCCCGCCGGTCATGACCGCGAATCCCAGGCGCGCCAACTCGCCGCCCATCTCCCGGGCCAGTTGGTAATAAGGATGGGGATCGTTGAAGCGGGCCGAGCCGAAAACCGTCACGCAGGGCCCCACGAAATGCAGGACGCGGTAGCCGCTTAGGCACTCGAAGAAGATGTGGAAGAGCTGCCTCAATTCCTCCCAGCGGGAATGGGGCCCCGCCAGGAGCCGCCCCTCATGGGGACTGCGGCTGGATTTACCCCAGAGGGATTTCGAGGTTTGTTTCTTTTTCAGCGGGCTGGTTTTCATGGGGCTCCTTTTCCATCAGGCTTGGAGAGTTCAAAGCGCAGGGCGGACTCCAGGTCGGGATGGGAAAATCGGTACCCCGTGGCCTGGAGTTTTCGGGGCAGTACCTTTTGGCCGTCCAGCAGCAGGTTTTGCCCCATCTCCCCGAACAACAGCTTGACCGCGAAGGCCGGCAGGGGCAGGAAGGAGGGGCGCCGTAAGACCTTGCCCAAGGCCCGGGCGAATTCCCGGTTCGTGACGGGGTGGGGGGCCGTGAGGTTCAAAGGGCCGCTGACTTTTTTATCCCAAAGGGCGTGACGAATGGCCGCCACCTCATCCGCCAGGGAAATCCAGCTCATCCATTGCCCCCCCGGACCCGTCGGGCCTCCCAGGCCCAACTTGAAGGGAAAAAGCATTTGGGCCAGCGCCCCGCCCCGGGGAGTCAGCACGATGCCGGTGCGCAGGTTCACGACCCGGATGCCGGCCGTTCTCGCGGGCTCCGTGGCGGCTTCCCACTCTTGGCAAACCTCCGGCAGGTAGCCCGTGCCCGGGGCCGCGGACTCATCCACTTCCTCCCCGCCCCGGTTTCCATAAAACCCTATGGCCGAGGCGCAAAGCAGGACCTCCGGCTTCCCGTGGAGGACCGCCAGGGTTTCGGATAAGAGCCGGGTGCCCTTTACCCGGCTGTCACGGATCTCGGCTTTTCGCGCGGGGGTCCAGCGGGTGCCGATGGCCGCCCCCGCCAGGTGAATGACGGCCCCGAATCCCTCCAGAGAATGGTCGCCTTCGATCCCCGCCCGGGGATCCCAAGCGATCTCCCTTTTTCCCTCTCCGGTCTTGCGCCGCGTTAAGGCCCAGGCTTCATGGCCTTCCCGGACCAAGCTTTCCTTCAGCGCCGCGCCGATGAGGCCCGATGCGCCCGAGATGAGGATTTTCACGTGGATTCCCCCTGGATGGATTTCCGCTGGAAAGCGGATCGGCTCCCGGATTTTACCAAGGGAATGGGCAAAAGGGATAACGAACCGGCGGGTGGGGGCCCGGGGTGGGGAAACCTCAGCCTTGGATCGGCGGCTCGCCGATACGGTTTGGCGGCGGCAGTCCGGGGATCGGGGCGGGCGCGCCCTTGGGCTTGGCGGCGGAGGATTTCTTCGACGGTTTCGGGCGGCTTTTGGCGGGGTTGTCCTTTCTTTTCTTCGACTCCGCGTTCTTAAGGGCCGCCCCGGCTTTCTTGAACTCGGCTTCGGCCTTCCTCAGCTTCAGGGTGAACTTCGCCAGCTTCTTCCGGATCTTCTCCAACCGGCGGCCGGCCTTCTTGTACGCGCGCTTGATGGCTTTGGACATAAGCCCTCCCTTTTTGGTCTTCCTAAATCGGTTACGCCAGGAATTTATTTTAAGCGGAACGGGGCGCCATGAACCGCCGGGGGGAAAGATTTAACATTGGCCCCGGCCTTCCACCAAGCGTGGGGGGTGGGCCGGGCGCAACCGTCCACGGAATGTGGGAATAAAACAAGCCGCCAATCCCAAAACATCCGACTCTCCGGGCGGAGGATTTCATTCCAACTGGATTTCCGCCCGTTCCACCTCGATTTTCTCGTTCGGGGTCAGCCACTTCCAGTCGTCCCGGAGGCAGCCGATGTCGTTCCAAGCCTCGGACTTGAAACTCTTAAAATGGTTGACGTACATCCCCATCTCGTTTTCGGCGGAGGTCCTTCCTTCCCGCCCGAGGATTTTAATCCGGGCGCTTTCCCGCACTTTCGCGGCCTTCCGCTGGAATTTTTCCACCTGGGTCATATCGGTTTTTAACTCATCGAGGTTTTGTTGGACGACCGCCTTCTGGGTTGATTTTCCATCGCCCGTGCCCGCGCCGGACAGTCCCGGAAACCCCAGGGCTCCCGCCAAAAAAACGCCGAGAAAAACCTTAACCGTGTTTGTTTTCATTTTTTGCCCCCTTATCTCCATGCCCTGGATCCGTTCCAAGGGCCGTAATTTCATGCTGGGATGGTTCGGGGAGGATTTCAACCGGTGGCGGACCGGCGCCTGAAAAACGTGGGAAAAAATCGTTTCAAGAAAAACGCCGCCCAGGGTCGTCCGGCGGAACCCGCGGCTGGACGGTTACTTTTTCCGGAAATAGGTGAAGCCCAGGAAACTGTGGATGGAGTAGCGCCAAAAAAAGACGAGAAGGGCCGCGACGATAAGGAGTACCAGGAGGTACCCGGTGATGTGGACCACCCAAAGGGTGTGGAGCCCGATCTTCCCCCCCAACCAGTAACCCGCCAGGGTGTAAAGCAGGCTGTAGGCCGCCGAGCCGGCGAGATTATAAAGGAGAAAAGGGCCCCGGGGGGTCTTTCCCGCCCCCGACATCAGGCCGATCAAGGGATGGAGCAACGTCACGAACCGGGCGAAGAAAACACCCCGGGGCCCGTACCGCCTGAAGAATTTTTCCAGGTGCTGGACGCGGCGGTGGGTGAGCCTCAGCCACCGGACCCTCTTCAGGAGGTTCAGGCCATACCGGTGGCCGAGCCAATAGCCGAAATTGGTCCCCAGGAAGCAGGCGAAGGCGGCCGTCAAGGCGGTCACCCCGGGTGACAACAATCCCTTCCCCGCCCCCACTCCGGCGGCCAGCAGGAGCGAGTTTGCCGGAAAGGGGATGCCCGCGTTGTTCACGAACAGCGCCAGGAACAAGGCCCCATAGCCGTATTCGGAAAGAAGGGATTGCAGCCAATTCAGCAAGGGGCACCTCTCTTTCGATGGTGGACCCGCCCCCCAGCTCCGTCAAGAAAAAAGGCCCAACTTGACCTATCTCATACTGGCCTGGAGGGTTCGGTTGTAAGTTAAAGCTGGGAGAGGGATCCAAGGTCAAACGCCCCAAAGGCGTCAACGACCAAGATGGCAAAAGAAGAGGATCTAAGCTCCCTAAAGACCTCCGGCAAACACCGGGGGTCTTTTATTTTATGGGAATAATCCAATGGGATGAAAAAGCGGTTCAGCCCCTAGGCGAGGTCGGATTGGGCGATCTGGGTGGTGGCCATGCCCCTCTGCTCATAGGCGGCCTTGAGCTTTTGGGCGATGTTGGGGTTCTTGAGCAGGATCCGCTCGAAGTTGTGTTTCTCGAGGACGAAAAGCTCGGTGAGCCCCTCGGCGATGACCGTGGCGTTGCGGGGCGCGTTGGAGATGAGGGACATCTCGCCGAAGTAATTGTCGGCGTAGAGGTTGGCCACGTGGACCCGTTTGTTGCCTTTGTTGATCCAAACCGTGACCCGGCCGGAGGCGATGAGGTAGAAGGCGTCCCCGGGGTCGCCCTGCCGGACGATCTCATAACCCTTGAAGACCCGCATGGCCCGCAGGCTGTCCATCAGCGCGTCCAATTCCCGCGTCGTCATGAATTGGAGGAAATAGGCCTGTTGGAGCACGCGGCGCAGGTGCTTGAAGATGGCGGAAGTGGGTTCCATGACCCTGCCTTAAAGGGAAAGATTGGCAACGGGCGTTATTTTAACCGTTCTTCCCACCCGGCAGGGGCAAGAAATTTTGTGGATTGCCCGGGCTTTTAACGCAAAGACACCAAGACGCAAGGGGGATCATTGGAAAACCACAAATCCTTTGAACCTGTTTTGCCTTTGGCTTTGTTTCAAAACATTATTCAGCGTCCTTGCGTCTTGGCGTTGGATGTGACTGGATAAATACGAAATTTTTAACCGGCTCAGCCGCCCCTCTCCACCGGAAGCCCGCTATGGGCCCAGGCCATGATGCCCCCTTGGATATGGGTGACGTCCTGGAAACCCTCGGCTTTGAGCATCCGAAGGCCCATTCCGCTTCGCGTCCCCCCATGGCAGTAAAGGAGGGTGGGCCGCGCCTTGTCCAACTCCCCCATCCGGTGTCCCAGTTCCGGCAGGGCGATGTGCCTTGAGCCGGCGATGCGGCCTCCCCGGTGTTCTTCCGTCGACCGCACATCCACGAACTGGGGCGGGTTGCCGGAGGAAAGGCGCCGTTGAGCCTCCTCCGGGGAAAGGTTTGCGGAGGGGTCGCCCCCTGCGAATAGCGAACTCACGGCGTTAAATAGTAAACCCATGCTGGACTCCTTAATTTTTATTGGTGTTGATGTGGAACGGCACCCAAAGGGGGCAGAAACGGAAGGCCCCGGTCAAGGCCGCCAAAAGGGCGATGCTCCAAAGGACCAAGCGGACCGTCCCCCCCAAAAAAATTCCGGCCAACAGCAACAAGGCCGCGAGGGTGAAACGTATCCGTTGTTCGGTCTTTCCGACGTTTTTCATGGCATCCTCCTTAAAATTTGTGCCGGCTATTGCCGGCAGGTTTAATTCCCCGCCCCTAACAGGGCGGACTTCAAGATGGCCGGCGGGGTCACCCCCACGAAGGTTTGCCGGGGCTTCCCCCGGTGGAACACCATCAAGGTGGGAATGCCGCGGATGCCGTAATGGGCCGCGACCTCCGGGTGCTCATCGCTGTTGAGCTTTCCCACCACCGCCCGCGGGCCGATTTCCTCGGCCAGTTTTTCCACCATCGGCCCCTGCATCCGGC
Organism: bacterium; assembly: GCA_035524855.1. Taxonomy (GTDB): domain Bacteria; phylum Oederibacteriota; class Muellerivitia; order Muellerivitales; family Muellerivitaceae; genus DATKOC01. Next base: position 11,480 of record DATKOC010000230.1, on the reverse strand, counting down.
AGGGCCCGCACCAGGGGGCCCAGAAGTCCACGAGGACCGGCTTGTCCGATCCGAGGACCTCGGTTTCCCAATTTTGCCGGGTGAATTCTTTCGTTTTGTTCATGACATCCTTCCTTTCCTTACCCGTGGCTCATCAGCGCCCCCACGGCCGCGCCGTAGAGGGTGCTGATCCAGGGGTTCGACGTGATCGGGCAAGCTCCCGTGGAGCATCCCACCACCTTGTACCAGCCGAAGCCGAAAAAGGCCCCGGCAATCGCCCCCAAAATCAATCGTGTCATCTCCCACCTCCATCTTTATTAGAATTTACTAATATACTGATCAAAAAAAATTTACTCCCCGCAGAAAACCTCCCGCATCAGTTCCATCAGGCGGATCATCTTGGGATTGGTGATGGAGTAGTAGATGACGTTCCCCTCGCGCCGCGTGGACACCAGGTTCCTTTCCCGCATGTGGGCTAGGTGCTGGGACAGGTTGGATTGGCTGGTCCCCAGCGCCTTGGTCAGCTCCTGCACGTTCTTCTCCCCTTCCGCCAGGAGCGAGAGCACCGAGAGGCGGATGGGATGGGCGACCGATTTGACGCAATGGGCGGCCTTGTGGATTTGGGCGGTTTTCATGTGGCTCCTGGTTTTACATATTAGATTTTACTAATATACTTCCGGAAGTCAAGGCCCATCCCGATTGCGACGGGGATCATAACCACCCCCGGCCGGGCCGGGGCAAAATGGGAATCGAGTCGGGGAGGACCCATGGCAAAAGTCATCATCATCGGGGGAGTGGCGGGGGGGGCCAGCTGCGCGGCGCGCCTGCGGCGCCAGCGGGAGGATTTGGAAATCACCCTGATCGACCGGGGCAAGTACGTCTCCTTCGCCAACTGCGGCCTTCCCTATTACGTGGGTGAGGTCATCACCGAGGAGAAAAAACTCCTCGTGGCGACCCCCGAGCTCTTCGAGAGGCGCTTCAACATCCGGGTCAAGGTGGAGACCGAGGTCCTGGCGGTGGACCGGGCGCGCAAGGTGGTCCGGCTCAAGGACCTGCCCTCGGGCCGAGAGTCGGAGGAGCCTTACGACACCCTGGTGCTGGCCCCCGGGGCCGGCCCCGTGCGTCCTCCCCTGCCGGGCCTGGACCTGCCCGGCGTTTTCGCGCTTCGTACCATCCCCGATTCCCGCCAAATCCGCGGCTGGATCCAGGAGCACCACACCACTTCCGCCGTCGTCATCGGCGGGGGTTTTATCGGCCTTGAGATGGCCGAGAACCTGGCCCACCGGGGCCTGAAAGTCACGATCGTCGAGATGCTCTCCCAGGTCATGCCGCCGCTGGACCCGGAGATGGCCGAACCCCTCCACGAGAGGCTGCGCGCGCGGGGCGTGGACCTTCGCTTGGGCGACGGCTTGGCGGGACTGGAGCCGGATCCCGCCGGGGGGCTGAGGGTCAAGACCAAGTCGGGCGCCCAGTTCAGCGCCGGGCTGGCCCTGCTCGCCATCGGCGTCCGGCCGGAAACCAAGCTGGCGAAGGAAGCAGGCCTCACCTTGGGCCCACTGGGCGGCATCCAGGTGGACGCGGAAATGCGCACCAGCGACCCCGCCATCTTCGCCGTGGGCGACGCGGTGGAAGTCCTCACCTACCCGTCCCACCGCCGGGCGCTCCTTCCCCTGGCCGGCCCCGCCAACCGCCAGGGCCGCGTGGCGGCGGACGTCATCGCCGGAAAACCCCGTCCTTTCCGGGGGGTTCAGGGCACCGCGGTCTGCGGCGTCTTCGGCCTCACGGCCGCCCTCACGGGCGAGACGGAAAAAAGCCTCAAGGCCGCGGACCGCTCCGACTACGCCAAGGTTTATCTGCATCCCGGCCACCACGTGGCCTATTACCCCGACGCCAAACCCATTTACCTGAAGCTCCTGTTCGAGCGCCCCAGCGGCAAGGTCCTGGGACTCCAGGCGGTGGGCGAGGAAGGCGTGGAGAAGCGGGTGGATGTGGCGGCCATGGCCATCCAAATGGGAGGCACCGTCTTCGACCTGGAGGAATCCGAGCTTTGCTACGCGCCCCAGTTCGGGGCGGCCAAGGACCCCTTGAACGTGGCCGGGATGATCGCGGCCAACGTGCTTCGGGGAGACCTTCAATTGGCCGATTGGGCGGACTTGGAAAAAGAAGGGGACAAGCTCATCCTCGACGTGCGCGACCCCGCCGAATACGCCTCGGGCCACGTGCCGGGCGCCGTGAACATCCCACTCAACGAACTCAGGGCCCGCTCGGGCGAATTGCCGAAGGACAAGGAAATCTGGGCCTATTGCAGGGTAGGCCAGCGGTCCTATTACGCCAACCGCCTGTTGCTTCAAAAGGGTTTCAAGGCCCGCAACCTGCCCGGCGGCTACCTGACCTACCTGAGCCTGAACCCCGAGAATTCACGAGGGTAAAGCGGACCTTTTAACAAACAGAAAGCGTGAACCCTATGAAAAAAGTCACCGCGTTTGTGGGAAGCGCCAGGAAGAGGGCCACCTATAGCGCCGCCCGGGAGTTCCTGGATGGCTTGAAGCGCCTGGGCGACGTGGAGGGTGAGATCGTCCCCTTGGGCGATTACCACTTGGAAACCTGCCGGGGTTGCAAGCAGTGCTTTGAGAAGGGCGAGGAGTTCTGTCCCTTCCGGGATGATGACCGGAACTTGCTGATCGCCAAGATCATGGCCTCCGACGGCGTTGTCCTCGCCACCCCGAACTATTCCTTCAACGTTTCCGGCCTTATGAAGGTCTTCCTCGACCGCCTGGGTTTCCTTTTCCACCGCCCCCGCTTCTTCGGCAAGGCCTTCACCGACATCGTGGCGCAAGGTATCTATGGTGGGGACAAGATCGTGGACTACCTGGATTTCGTCGGCAACGGCCTGGGCTTCAACACCGTCAAGGGTGCCTGCTTTACGGCTTTTGAACCCATGACCGACAAGGAGAAGGACAAGGTCAAGGCGGCCATGGCGGATTTGAGCCGCCGGTTCTACAAAGCCTTAATAAAGCCCGCCTATCCCACACCAGGTTGGATGAAATTGATGGTCTTCCGAATGGGCCGCACCAGCATCCAAGCGGAACTCGACGAGCGGAGCATGGATTATCGCTATTACCGGGATCAAGGCTGGTTCCATTCGGATTATTTTTACCCCGCCCGCCTGGGCCTTCTCAAGCGTTGGGGCGGCTCATTGTTCGATGCCCTCGCGCTCAACCTGGCCAAAAAGCGGGCGGGTTAGCCGATCCCCCGGCCAAAAATCCTGCTCTTTTTTAATTCGCCCGTTCTTTATTTTAAAATTCGACGATTTTATTGTCTCAATGAGCGGTGTCATAACCCCTTCCCTGAAAATTCCCTAACCTAAAAGCAAGTTGACGGTTCGTCTTAAAGGGGGCCCTATGGAAGCCACGAAAGGAAACGGAAAAACCATCGCCATCATCGGGGGCGGGATCGCGGGGTTAACGGCCGGTTGTTACGCCCAAATGAACGGCTACCAGGCCACCCTCTTCGAGTCCCACCGCCTGCCGGGCGGGCTTTGCACCTCCTGGAAAAAGGGCGACGATTACACCATTGACGGGTGCATCCAGTGGCTGGTGGGGGTCGCCCCCCACAGTGGGTTTCACCAGGGCTGGATGGAACTGGGCGCTCTCCAGGGTAAGACCATCGTCCACCATGACGAATACCTCACTTTCGAGGAGGCCGATGGAAGGAGCGTCACCCTCTTTAGCGACGTGGACAAGTTGGAAGCCCACCTCCTGGACCTTTCCCCCCGTGACATCGGCCCCATTCACTGGATGTGCGAAACCATCCGCCTTTTGGCCAAGATGGACCGGTTGGATTTTGGCTGGGCCGACCTTTTGCTGGCGCCTCTTCATCTTTTCCGGGCCGCCCGCGCCTTTCTAACCCCCATCGGCCGCTTCGCCCGGAAGTTCAAGGACCCTTTCTTACGGAAGGTCTTCGACCTGGGGCAGAACATGCCCAGTATGCCTATCGGCATCGTCCTGATGACGCTCGCTTGGCACCACAACAGGAACGGCGGTTACCCGGTCGGCGGCTCCTTGGCCTTCGCCCAGTCGATCGAGAGGCGGCTTCTCGGTCTGGGCGGGCGGATTCAATACGAGTCGAAGGTGGCGGGCATCCTCGTGAAATGGGATGAGGCGGTTGGAGTTAAGCTCGCGGATGGCCAGGAGTACTATTTCGACAGGGTCATCTCCGCCTGCGACGCCCACCAGACCTTCGACGTCCTCCTGGGTGGGCACTACAACTACGAGAAGCTTTACCGGCGCTTCGAGGGGCTCAAGCCCTTCAATTCCATGGTGCTGGTTTCCTATGGGGTGAGGCGGGAACTGGCCGGTGAACCCCGATCTCTTATGCTTTACCTGGACGAACCCCTGGAAGTTGGCGGCAAGCCGCAGGTGCGGATGCACGTGCGGCATTACGCCTACGACCCCACCTTGGCCCCCAAGGGCCGGACCATCCTTCAGGTGGGTTTTGAGACGGACTACGACTATTGGAAGAAGCTCCACAGCGACCCCGTAATTTACGAGGCTGAGAAGCACGCCCTTTCCCGGGCCGTGCTGGAGCGGTTGGAAAAAAGGTTCCCCGGCATCACTGGACAGGTGGAGGTCGGCGACGTGGCCACCCCCACGACTTTCGAACGATATACCCACAACTGGAGGGGTTCCATTGAGGGTTGGCTTCCCACCCTCGGCAGTTTCTTTTCCCCCTTACCGAAGACCCTCAAGAGCCTGAAGAAGCTTTACTTCGCGGGCCATTGGGTTCAGCCCGGCGGCGGGCTACCCAGCTGTTTGATGACGGGCAAGGGTATCGTCAAGAAAATCTGCAAGGAGGATGGGCGGCCTTTCGTGACCAGTCTGCCCAAGGCCATTTTGCCTTCCCCCAAAACGGCGGGTCCCGAGGAGGGTTCCCCTTCCCTGGCGGAGGAGGTTTTCGCGGGGAGGGATTAATCCACTTTCACAACAACCCTCCCCATCTTGCCGGTTGCCTTATATTAAAGCTTTCGCAAGGAACCGTAATACCAGGAGGAATGGACATGGGGTCTTTTTTCAGGAATTGGAAGATCGAGGCCGCTTGCGCGGGCCTAGCCCTGGTCCTGGGGAATATCGCGGTCTTTTTCCAATCCTACGGCTGGTGGGTCATCGTCCTAGCCAACGTCCTCATCCTTTCGGGCATCTACCTGGTGATCCACATCGCTTATGTAAGGCTGGGGAAATCCGACTAACCGCCGGCGGTTTGAACCCGCCGGGGAATGGAGACTCCATTCCCCGGCGGGTTCCCCGGGTCGCCCCGGAGCCCCCGGACCGCCTTACTTGGCGGCGGGCGTCGTGGCCGTCTCCGGCGTGGCCTTGGTCATCTTTGTTTTTTTCACCATCTTTTTCTTGTGGTGAACCATCTTGTGGCTCTTGGCCTTCGGCTTGGCCGCGGGGGTCGCCCCCGGCGTCGCCGTATCGGCCAGGAGGGGCCCCGTGGAAGCCAGGAATCCCGCCAAAACCAATGACGCAAAAACTTTTTTCATAGAACAACTCCTTTCAAATTCGGGGAGGGCGCTTCCCGTGGAAGGCCCTTCCTCCGTGGTTTCCGTTTCCCGCCTTGGAGGGGGACGGAGGTTGCCCGCCATTCGGGGCGGGCGCGTGGCGCCGGCCGTCTAAACACGGCCGGCGGGCCCGGGTCTGCCGTTCCGGGCCTATGAAGGGAGAGGAAGGACGCCTGCGTCTTTTTCTCCCTGGAACCGGTTTATTCCCCCAGCTTGCCTTCCCCCAGCAGGTCATTGGCCGTGATGAAGTTCTCGACATGGATGGTCACGAAAAGCCTCTCCATATCCGTGATGCGCCGTCCCAGGGAGACGCGGACTTCCTTGGCCGCGAGGTTCGCCAGGATCTGGCGGGTCAATTCCCCCCATCGGGCGATTTCCTCCTCCCCGCCCCTTTCCAACACCCTCCCGTAGCCATCGAGGATGTTGTTCCACGCGGGCGTGGGCTGCTTCAAAAAGCCCTTCAGGAGGATTGAAATGAGGAGGAGGCTGTCTTCCTTCAAGGGCAAGGTTCGGGTTTTACCGGTTTCCATGTTGTCCCCTAATTCCGCGAGGAATCCGCCGGGAAAGCGGATGGGGGTGGGGTACCGGCCTTCCCGGAGGGCCCGGCGGCCGAGCTCGTTTTGAGCTGGGGCGGGACGGAGCGGAGAAAGTGCGAATAAAGGAAGGGCTTCAGCGAGGGCAGGCTCATTTCAACCCTCGGCCACTTGGTTTTTTCAAGGACGGGCCAGGCAAAACCGGCCGCGATCAACAAGGCGTAGAGGCAGGTTCCTAGGATGAATTCTTCACGTCGCATGGGATCTCCTTTCGTGGGGCGGAACGCCCCGAACGCGAATAACCGTCCGCCGGGAAATACCCGGCGGATCAGTTAACTTTGAAAGGAGTTAGGGTCAGATTCGGAGGACGAGGAAACTCGGGGGGGTAAAACTTTCAAACACGGCCGGGGGGCGGAAGGAAACTACCCGCAAGGGCCGCGAAGAGACCTGGGCGACTTGGAGCCCCAAAAGATCGGAGGGATCCTTTTCCCTTTCCAGGACCCGCATGCGCGGGTCGGAGGGGGAAGCCTTGGAAACAATGGGTGAGGCGGAATGGGAAGGCGCCGCGGGAGAGAGGGCGGAGGTGGCGTGGACCGACCGGAAATCATGGGCAAGAAGGAACAACGGCTTGGCCAGGAAACCCAACAGGGCCAGGCAAACCAGGGTGTTTCGGAATAATCCTGGAAAAAGCCGCATTTTTCCGCCTTGCCGGGGGACCAAAATTCGCCGCATTACCCGGTTTACTTAAGACGGATTGACCGAGTGAAAAGTTTCACCTTGTTTTCCGGAAAATGGGCGGCCTTAGACCATCCTCTTCAACGGCCGGAACCTCTTCTCAAGGACATGGGCGGAAAAAGGCGGGGTGCCTAGGGGGCTTTCCCTTTTAACCGGGGGGTTCAGCCATGACGCTCCATCGCACCCGCCACGGTCCCCCTTCCCTAGAAACCCGAAAAGTGGACCGCTTCCCCAAGGGGCCGACGGGGGCTCAAGTACCCGCTATCCCGGCCGGCCTCGTCCGAGAAACCCAGGGCGATCCCGAACACCACCGACAGGTGCTTGGGGATGGCTAGTTCCTCCCGGATCAGATCCGGATAGGCCACCAGCATGAGCGCCGGCGCCGTGTCCAAGCCCCACTCCTTGGCCTCCAGCATCACGCTTTGGGACAGGAGTCCCAGGTCGAAGATGGACCAGAAGCCCAGGCTCTTGTCCATGCAAAGGTAGATCACCACCGGGGCGCCGAAGAACTCGAAGTTGCGCTTCCAATGGTCCCGGACCTCGGTGGTTTCCCCCGGGTGGGGGATCTGCCGTCCCTGGTGGAGGGCCATGATTTCCTCGCGCCGCTTCTGCAGGGCGGCGGGCCAGGCGTGGGACAGGGGAATATCCGGGTGGGGTGGCAGGTTCTTCGAGTGGTTGAGGATGAAGGCTTGCCGAAGGCGGAGCAACGGCTCCCCGGCCGCCACATAAATCTCCCAGGGCTGGGTATTGGCGGTCGAGGGGGCGCGGAGGGCCGCCTCCAAAATCTTTTCCACGATCTCGCGGGGAACCGGGGCGCTTTTGAAATCCCGGCAGGTGTGGCGGGCGTAAAGCGCGTCCCTCACCCCCACCATTTGGATCACGGGTTCGTATTCTTGGATGGTTCGGGCCATGGCCGCCTCCCTCAGTAAATCCTCAAGGGCGCGAATTTAAACCATTGCCCCAAATGGGCCGCGCGGAAAAGGGGGTTGACCGACCGGGAAGGCGCCGGGGGGTTGGAAAAGGATCGATGGGCGCGGTTCCCCGCCTTGGAATGGCGGCGGCGGTGTTTCCGGAAGACACTTTTCATCATGACAGCTCCTCCTTCCTCGACTTGTTTCCAAGTAAAATTGTAACGGGGAGGCCCGCCGGGAATTATGATCTTGGGCAGGTTGGGGGAATATTTTGGGTTTGGAGGGACGTGGATGACCCCTATCATGTCCCTACCGCGTCGGAAAGACGTAACCTCGGTTTGAGGGCGTTGAGAAAGAAGGAAAACCATGCCATTCCCCGCCGCCATCCAAACCACCGGCCTGACCCGCCGGTTCGGGGATTTGACCGCCCTGGACCGCCTGGACCTTGCCATCGCTCCCGGCCGCATCTTCGGGCTGCTCGGCCCCAACGGGGCGGGCAAATCCACCGCCATCAAGATACTGACCACCCTTTTGGACCCGACTTCGGGGTCCGCCCGGGTGGCCGGGTTCGACATCGCCCGCCAGCCTTCCCAAGTGCGGGCCCATATCGGCTACGTCCCTCAATTGCTTTCGGCCGACGGAGCCCTCACCGGGCGGGAAAACCTCCGGCTGTCGGCCAGGCTTTACGGCATCCCTTCCAATGAGCGGGACGGCCGGATCACCGAATCCCTGGATTTCATGGGATTGGGGGAGGCCGCCGGCCGGTTGGTGAAAAACTACTCCGGCGGCATGATCCGCCGCCTGGAACTGGCCCAGGCCATGCTGCATCGTCCCTCCGTGCTTTTCCTGGACGAGCCCACCATCGGCCTGGACCCCACCGCCCGCCAATTGGTGTGGGAACGGCTGAGGGAATTGAGGAGGAAATACCGGATGACCGTGCTTATCACCACCCACGACATGGAGGAGGCCGACGAGCTGTGCGACGAGCTGGCCATCCTACACCTGGGAAAAATCGCCGTTACCGGCAAGCCCCGCGCCCTGAAGGCCGCCGTGGGGCCCCGCGCCAGTTTGGGGGACGTCTTCAGCCGCTTCAGCGGCGGGGACATCCAGGAAGGAGGCAACTACCGTGACGTCCGCCAGACCCGCAGGACCGCCAGCCGCCTCGGCTGAGGTGAACCCCCTGTCGCCCTCCTACCTGGAGCAGGTGGGCGCGGTGGCGGACGCCGAGTTCCGAAAGATGATCCGGGACCCGACCGAGATTTTCAGCCGCGCCGTCCAGCCCATCCTGTGGCTTCTGATCTTCGGCCAGGTCTTCAGCAAGCTCCACGAGATCCCCACCGGGGCCATCAGCTACCTGGCTTTCTTGGCGCCGGGGGTGCTGGCCCAAAGCGTGCTTTTCAGCGCGATTTTTTACGGCATTAACGTGATTTGGGAGAAGGACCTGGGCGTCATCCACAAGCTGTTGGTGAGCCCCGCCGCCCGCAGCGCCCTGGTGTTGGGTAAGGCCCTGTCGTCCGGCTTCCGGGGGCTGGTCCAGGCGGTGATCATCTACCTGGTGTCATTCCTGTTGGGGGTCGGCCTCGACCTGCGGCCTCCGCACATCCTGGGGGTCTTTGCGGCGGTCATCCTGGGCTCGGCGACCTTTTCGACCTTTTCCCTCATCGTGGCCTGCTGGGTGAAAAGCCGGGACCGCTTCATGGGCATCGGCCAGGTCCTGACCATGCCGCTGTTCTTCGCCAGCAGCGCCATTTACCCCATCGGCTTGATGCCCGCCTGGCTGAGGGTCGTGGCCCACGCCAACCCCCTTTCCTACCTGGTGGACGCCATGCGTTCCCTGATGATCGAGGGCGCCCAAAGCGCCGAGGGTTTGGCTTTGGATTTCACGGTGCTGGCCTTGGTTTTTCTCCTTTTGACGGCATTCGCTTCCCGTGTTTATCCCAACCTCATCCGTTAAATCACCCCTCCTCCCTATGACTGTGGTCATAAGTATTTCCACCTCCCAAGGACATAATTCATCCAAGGGCTTGCTCTTGAAGGAGGTATTCCATGGCAAAAAATTTTTTGGCCGTTCTCTTCCTGGTTTTTTCATCGTTCCTAGTTCCTTTCGTTTGGGCCGGCACTCAGGCACAGCTCATCGCGCCCACACCCGTCTCGACGGAACTTTCCCCCACGCCCACCCCCTGGGTCATCGCCCAAGCGGACCCTCCCCCTTCGGCGGAACATGTTGGCCCGGCCATGCGAATCGTTCAAGCCGCCCCGGAGAAAAGGCTGGTTTTGAGGCCCGGCAGCGGCCTCTGGGTGAGGGGCTCTACTTCCCAGCGGACCTTTGAGCTTTGGGCTGGTGTCCTCCTGGGTTCGGCCATCCTGAAGGCCCCCGTGGACCCCGCCAAGGGCCCGGATTCGCTTTGGTCAGCCGTAAAGGATGGAGGCGTCCAGGCCATGAGCCTGGTGGTGCCGGTGGAGAACTTGAAATCGGGGGAGGAAGAAAAGGGAACGAGCAAGGATTATTCCCTGGCAGGGCCTTACGTCACCCTGAAGGGCAAGGACAATCCCTATGTTCAATTCCGCTTGGAGGAGGAAACCCTGGAACCGGGGGCCCAAGGGGGACCCTGCCATTTGAGGGCTGCGGGAAAATTAAGCATCGCCGGGGTCACCCGCGATATCCGGCTCAAGGGGATTGCCTCCTTCGAGGGAAACCAAGTCCGATTGAACGGTGTCTCTTCGGTTCGGCTTGCGGATTACAACATCCAGGTGCTCTCCAAAATTTGGGGTGACATGGGGCAAAAGGGCTTGGTGCAGGTCCATTTCGACCTGCTCTTCGGACCCGAAGAAGCTGCCCAAAAGGGCGGGTCATGAGGATAAAACAAGCTTCCCGCCCCACCCCCACCGATCCCGGTTTAGGGATGGAACCCATTCAACTTCCTAAACCGGACCAAAAGGGTGGACGGCCAATCCTCTCTGCCTTAAAGAAAAGAAAAACCGACCGTTCCATCAGCGGCAAGGCCCTCTCACCGCGGGTCCTCTCCAACCTCCTTTGGGCGGCTTGCGGAATCAACCGCCTTAAAGGACCCTTTGGGGACCCGGGAAGGACGGCGGCCTCGGCCAGTAATTCCCAGGAAGTGGACCTCTACGTGGCCCTCAAGGAAGGGGTTTACCGCTATGAACCGGCGCCACACCGGCTGGAGCTGGTGGTGGCCGGCGACTTACGAGCTTTAGCCATCAGCCGGGGACAAAGCCCGGCCGGGGCCAATGCCCCGGTCAGGCTGCTCTTCGTTGTGGATATCCACAAATTCAGCCAAGCGGGTTTCCAGGAACCCGGGCTTTGGAACCCGGAAACCCAAAAAGCCTATTACTACGTGGACACCGGTTTGATTGCCGGGAACGTCTACCTCTTCGCGGCCTCCCAGGGCCTGGCCTGCTGGTTCCACAACTGCGAAAGGGCGGCCCTTTTCACCCGGCTGAAACTCAAGCCCAGTCAGCGCGTCCTTTTCGGCCAAACCGTAGGTTACAAATCCACCGGTCGTTAGGGCAACCTTCCTACTCGTACCGCAGGGCCAAGATGGGACTCAAACGGGAGGCCTTAAAAGCGGGCCAAAGGCCGAAGACAATGCCCACGATGGCGGAGAAGAGAAAAGAAATAATCACTGAGAATGGTGTAATGATGGTCTGCCAACCCGCGATAATGGATACGGCTTTGGCGGAGCCCCATCCCGATAAAATCCCCACCACTCCCCCCATCAGGCTGATGGTCATGGCCTCGATGAG
>DATKOC010000229.1:0-2449 GCA_035524855.1 bacterium | reverse complement strand
ATGTTCTTTTACCAGCGGTTGCCGTAGTCGCCGCTATCGGGTTGTCTCCGTCCGCCGCCCCGGTGATCCCGCCGGCCACGGTTGCCGCCGCCGAAATCGTCCTTCCCGCCGCCGAACCCGCCTCCGTCGCGTCCCCCGCCGCCGCCGAAGCCGCCCTCACGGCGTCCTCCGCCGAAGCCGCCATCCCGGCGTCCCCCGCCGAAACCGCCTCCACCGCCACGGTTGAAGCCGCCCTGGCCTCCCCCGCCCTTGCGGTCTTCCATGGGCCGGGCCTCATTGACCACGATTTTCCGCGATCCCACGGCCGCTCCGTTCATCTTCTCGATGGCCACCTTGGCTTCCTCGTCCGTGCCCATTTCCACGAAACCAAACCCCTTGGAACGGCCCGTCATCTTGTCCATGATGACCTTGGCGCTGTCGACCTTTCCGTGCGCCGCGAAAAGTTCCTGCAACTGCTGGTCCGTCGTCTCGAACGGAAGGCTTCCCACATATAAGCGCTTACCCATCACTACTCCTTGTCACAACCAATTGCGGCCCTTTTCCTTTAAGGGCCGGGCCATGAACCCTTCGGCGGTTAAGCGCCCGCCTTGGGGTTCATTAAACTTTGTGAAAAACCATCGCTCAAAAACTTCCGGGAGAACTCGTCCATTTCGGCCATTTTGGCGTAGAACTTTTGAATAATGAATTCCGGGTCCATTCCCACCTGGTCCCCATAGGGTTTCAAGCTCCGGACTTCCCTGATCGCGAATCGCGTGAAGATTTTCCACCAAATCTTTAAAATCCAGGTTTTGAAGGGCCCCGAATGGTCCATGAGCGTCTGGACGCCCAGCTTGGTTCCCGCGATATGGCGGGACTCATCCTTCAACTGCAGGCGGACCATTTCCTTGCCGATCGGGTCGATCGCGGGCAGCTCCAAGGTTTTTTGGAAGATGGCGCCGGCCATGGTTTCGGTGAAATAGGTGGCCAAAATCCAACGCTCAACGGGCATGGGGCCCGAGGTGGAAAGCCAAACGAGCCAATCAAAGGCCTTTTGCTTGGCGGGGGGGGAATTTAGTTTATAGAGGTATTTCTTGAAGACGAAGAGGTGCTTGGCCTCGTCCGCGCATTGGGTGGAATAATAGGTGACCATTTCGTTGATCTTGAACATGTGGGCGGCCTTGTTCATGAGGCGCTGGATGATCTCCAGCCCCTGCCACTCCCCCTCATAAAAGTAATGGAGGATGTTGATCCACCCTTCCTTGATATTCCCAAGTTCGATGGGTTGGTTCCAGTTGATGGCCCCTTCCGGGTCCCAGTTGGCCGCGAAGGCCATACGGGAGAGCCCGTCCCAGGTTTTGGCGTTGGCCTTCTCTAAAATGTCGGCCTTCCCCGCCTCGTTGTTGACCATCGGCCTTTCCATCGCCTGTTCCATAAAACCCTAACCTCTCCTATTTTTGATTCGATTCCTTGGAATCGACCTTCTTCCAGTACAAATCCAAAGCGACCGGCACGTCATCCTGAACGGGCATGGTCAGCAGGCTGGGAGCCTGAATGGAGAAATCTTTTAATTTCAGGGGCAAAAGACCCTTCAGGTGGACGCCGTTGGGTTTCCAGTCGGAAGCGTCCAATTTGATCTTGGGATATTTCACCGTCTTTCCGGCGAAGGTGACGGTGGCATCCACCAGCACCTGTGGGGGGTTCCTTTTCCCGGAAACATCGGGCATCTCGGCTTTGACGTCAATCAAGGGATAAAGACCGGCTTTGGTGACCTCAAACATGTGTAAATCCCGGTTTTCATCTCCGGAATCGAAGGATTTCACCAAAACACCCAAGTGAAACTCGCAATGACCGCCATAGCATACACCTTTTCCCCGGGTGGATAAACTTTTTCCATGTACCACGTGTAGGGGATGGGTCACGGTATAGCTAATTTCGGACTTTTCGAGCACCCAATGGCCCTTTAAATCACCGGAAAACCCGGAAAGGGGCGGGGTCAGGAGGAAAATCAGGCAAATAAGGGTTTGCTTCATCGTTTTTCCTTAAAAGGTCATGATGGTCATCGAGGTCAAATAGGAAGCAAGCAGGGTGGTGGCCATCAAGCCATGAACGGCGCCAAGATCCCCAATGGGCTGGTGGTTGGCGATGCGGTCGTTGATCATGTCGCCCACGAAAGGCACTATGATCATCAAGGGAAGGTGAATCCAGGAAAGGGCCTCATGGATCTCCGTGTTTCCGGTAGGTTTCGCCCCCTTGGGTTTTGGGGCAAGTATTTCGAACATAGCGGTGGTGATGTAAAGCGCCGCGGTGGTCAATCCCAACGTTGTGTGAAGGCCGGTGTCACTGCTTCCCGCGGAGACATTATTAGCCGTCGTAAGCCCAAGGACGAACTCGGTGGTCATGGGAATGGCGGTGATGAGTCCCAGTGTTTGGTGGATCCGGAGCATGTCCGACCGGGTCTCTAAATCCCGCT
>DATKOC010000228.1:0-16108 GCA_035524855.1 bacterium | reverse complement strand
TGCGGCTTTGGTCGGAGGAGGAAAAGTCCGGAACCGCGGAGCTTCTGCGGACTTCACCCCTTGATTTATGGGAAATTGTCTTAGGAAAGTACCTCGCGGCCTGCGGTTTTTTTCTCGTCATGTTGAGCTCCACGTTCATTTATTTCATCATCGTGGCTCTTACCGGAAACCCTGACTTTGGCCCGGTCCTCACCAATTTCCTGGGTTATGTCCTGGCCGCCATGTCCTTCTTCGCCATTGGATTTCTTTCCTCCACCCTGACGGAAAATCAGATCGTCTCCGCGGTCATTACCTTCGGCACCCTCCTGATGCTCTGGGTGGTGGGAGCCGCCGGAAGCAACGTGCAAGGCCCCTTGGGGGATTTCTTGAAATACTTGTCGATCTTCGAACACCTTAATGATTTTTTCATCGGCATCATCGACCTGACCCACGTCTTTTACTTCGCCAGTATCATCTTCATCGGGCTTTTTTTATCGGTCAAAGTTCTTGAAGGGAAGAGGAGTTGAACTTGAAAAACTCATCCTTTCTTCTTCAGCTCAGGGCGAATAACGCAATCCTTTTGAGCGTGGGTTCGCTTCTCCTAGCGGGTGGAATTTTTTCCGTGCTTATCATGGACACCGCTAATTGGTGGAACATCGCTCTTGTCATCCTGGGCGTTGGCGTTTTGGCGCTCTTCCTGGCGGCCAACCTGACCGAAATCAAGGCGGTCGGGAAAAGACGCTCAACTGTGGCCCAGGCCAATCTGGCCCTGGTGGCAGTTGCCATGCTTGGAATTGTGGGCGGGTTGAATTACGTGGTATCAAGGCATCCTGTCCGGTTTGACCTAACGGCCAACAAGAACTACACCCTTGCCGACCAGACGCTCGAAGTCCTTCGAAACCTCAAACAAGACGTGAATGTGACGTTACTTCTTTCGGCCAAGCGCTCATCCAATGAAATCGCCCGCGCCCAGCAGCTTCTGGAGGAATACGGGAAGAAATCCAATAAATTTCATTTCCGGGCGGTAGATGTCGACAAGAACCCGAGTGAGGCAAAGCGACTGGGAATCCATGATTACAATACGGTGGTTTTTGAGAGCGGTGACAACCGTAAGGATGTCCTGCAAAGGGATTATGTCACCTATGCCATGACCAACGGCCGCCAGCCGACCCCTAAATTTCAAGGGGAGGGGGCTTTTACCTCAGCCCTCCTCAAGATGAGTGACACCAGCCATTTGACCTTCTATTTCACCCAAGGCCATGGCGAAAAGGACTTCAACAACCCCCAATCCGAAGGATTCAATATCTTTAAAGACATGTTGGAGAAGCAAAATTACAGCTTAAAGACCCTGAATTTGCTCACCACCGGCAAGATTCCCGACGACGCCTCCGTGATCGCCGTCATGGGACCGACCCATCCTTTTCAGCCCGCGGAAGAGAATCTCCTCAAGGATTATCTCGACAAGGGCGGGAAACTAATCCTTTGCGTGGATCCCGGCGTGAAATCGGGTCTGGACTCCCTGCTTGGCGGCTGGGGGATCAAATTCAATAATGACTTCGTTCTCGATCCGGTCAGCTACGCTTTCCCGGACATCAGGGTGGTCATCGCCGACTACCGTTACCACGCAATCGTGGAAAAACTCCAAGACGCCCACATCGCCACCATGATGCCCTTCGGTCGCAGCCTTGCCGCCGCCACTCCCACGGTCAAGGGTGTCCAATGGACCCCCTTCCTGATGTCCAGCGACAAGGGCTGGGGTGAGACCAACCTGAAGCAAAAACAGCCTAAATTCGATGTCGGCATTGACAACAAAGGCCCCGTGACGTTGGCGGCGGCTTGCGAGTGGTCACCGCCCAACGATAACTCCAAAAAGGTCCGTATCGTTATTTTCGGCAATTCGAGCTTTTTCACGAATCAGGGGTTGCAGGGCCCCGGAAACCTCGACGTGGCCCTGAATACCTTCAGTTGGGCCGCGGTGGAGGAAAACAAGATTTCGATACACCCTAAGGAGGACGACCTCCGCATTTTGAACCTCTCCAACGTGAGCGCGAATCTTATTAAGTACATCACTGTTTGGATCATGCCCTTGGCCGTCCTGTTGGCCGGAGGCCTCATCTGGTACCGCCGCCGCTCGCTATAACGGCCGCTGGAATCCCTAGGATTATTTCATGAAAAATTCACGTTCTACCATCGCAATCCTCCTTATCGGCGCCCTGTTGGGAGCCTACATCTATTTCTTCGAACGAGGGCCCGTCAAGAAGGATGACGACAAGAAAGTCAAGGTATTCCCTAAGTACGTCGCAGACGACATCAGCCAGATCCAGGTCGAAAACTTCGCCACCTCTATCAACGCCAACAAGGTCATCGACATGCATAAGGACGACAAGGGCGCGTGGCAGATTGACGTTCCCATGAAGATCGCGGCGGACGAAACCACCCTGCGCTCGGTATTGAACGGGGTAGGCGACTTCAATCCCGAGGCCACCATTGAGAATCCAACCAAACTGGCGGACTATGGCCTGAATAGCCCTAACGCCCGGTGTACCTTAAAAAATAAGGCCGGTGAATCCTTCGCGGTCATGGTTGGTGACAAGTCGGTGGGGGGCAATTCTTATTACGTGTTGACGGGTGGAAAAAGCACTGTCTATCTACTGCCCAGCTATTCCATTGATTACCTGAAGAAGCCTTTTAACGAGTACCGGGACCGAAGCTTCATCAAGACCGATACCTTCATGTCCCATAAGGTCCGGGTCACCCGGAACGGCAAAACCCTTATGCTGGAAAAAGGGACGGATAATACCTGGAAAATCCTGGAGCCCATTCAAGACAAAGCCGAGGAGTCGAAGGTCAGGGATTTGCTGAGCAACATCAACAATCTCCGGGTGGATAATTTCGTGGAGGATAATCCCGCCGGTCTCGCCAAGTACGGACTTTCCAACCCTTACGCCCGGATTGAGGTTTGGAACAACGGGGAAAAAGACCCCCACTCGATCCTCTTAGGCAACAAAAAGAAAAAGGACAATAGCATTTACGCCAAGAAAGGAGACTCGCCCTCCGTGGTATTGGTCAGGGATTTCATCGACAATAATATTAATTTCAAACCATCCGAGTACCGCGACAAGTCCGTGATGCGCTTTGAGCTCCAATCGGCCAGAACCCTGACCGTCCAACATAACGGGAAAACCTACAAATACACGAAAGACGACAAGGGGACTTGGGCCTCTCCGGGAAGGCCCAACGCATTGAGCGAGGCCAATGATCTCATTAACGATCTTTCCCAGACCACGATTTCAAGCTTCGCCGAGAAGTCCGCTTCCACCGGACTCGCCAGCCCGACTTACGTTGTCGAAGTTGGCCTGCCTGACAACAAGGTCCGCACCTACCGTTACGGGAACAGGGAAAAGGACCAGGTATATCTGGCTTCCGACAAGACTAAGGATGTTTACCTGGTTTCCCCCTCGGCGGTGGACAAAATGGAAATCTATTTCAGCACTATCCTGACCCCCGTGCCTTCGGCTCCCACCCCCTCGAGTAAATAGGTCTTTTTCCCGGCCGTGGGTTCCTTCTGGCAAAGCCCGATGGGTTTGGACTATGATTGACCCCCATGCCCGAACCATTCCAAGACCGCCCGCTTTATATCACCCAACATTTAACCGAACTCCGGAAGGGGATTGTTCACGCTTTAATCGCAACCGGGATCGGGGTCGGACTGGCCTTTTGGAAATCCGACTGGCTCTTTTTTGCCCTTTTGCAGCCTTTCCGGTCAGCCCTTGAAAAATTTCCTGAGATGAAAGCCCAAGTCCACACCTTGCAGACGCTTGCCCCCATTGAGGCTTTCATGATCAACATGAAACTTGCCACGGTGGCGGGACTGGCTCTCGCCTCGCCCTTCATCCTGAGGGAAATCTGGGTTTTCGCCTCCCCGGCGCTTAAGTCCAATGAGCGCACGGGCATTCTCATGGTCTTTTTTTTAGGACTTTTCTTCTTCGGCGCCGGGTTGGCCTTCGGTTATTACCTCATCATTCCTCTGGCCCTCCAATTTCTCATCCACTACAACTTGGATTACCAATTTATCCCCCAATGGACCCTTCAGGGTTATTTCAGTTTCCTCATGAATTTTCTCCTGATTTTCGGCCTGGTTTTTGAACTTCCCCTCGTTTTGGCGGCCTTGGTGGCCATTGGGGTGGCGACCCCCGCGTTTCTTTCCCAGAAGCGGAAACACGCTATCATCGGTATCTTCGTTTTGGCCGCCTTTATCGCTCCAAGCGCCGATCCCGTTACCCAGACTTTGGTCGCGGTGCCTTTAGTCGTCCTATACGAAATCGGCATTTGGCTGTCCTACCTCTCCGTTCGAAAAAAATAGGCCTTCATTTCTTGGAGCCGCGACCACACTAAACGGTCCAGTTCGTTGACTTTTACACGCCTAAGATTGATAATTTTGGGCCCGACACCCCAATACCCCTCACACTTTCGGCATCAAGCTCACGGAGGAACTAAATGAAATTTTTCCTAGATACAGCCAATATCGACGAGATCAAGCAGGGAGTGGGTTGGGGGTTGGTGGATGGAGTGACAACGAACCCCTCCCTGGTGGCAAAGGAAGGGGTCAATTTTCACGACCGCATCAAAGAAATCTGCGCCTTGGTTAAAGGATCAGTCTCCGCTGAGGTCACCGCGACCGACTATGAGGGCATGATCAAGGAAGGGCATACGTTGGCCAAGTTACATGACAATGTGACCGTCAAGGTGCCCCTTATCCCGGAAGGAATCCGGGCTTGCCGCACCCTCAGCCAGGAAGGAATCAAGGTGAATGTCACCCTCTGTTTTTCCCCCACTCAAGCCCTTCTTGCCGCGAAATCGGGCGCCACCTTTATCAGCCCCTTCGTGGGGCGTCTGGACGACGTATCGCAGAATGGAATGCAATTGGTGCGGGACATTGTCCAGATTTATAAGAATTATGGTTATCAGACACAGGTCCTAGCCGCCTCATTGCGTCATCCTCAGCATGTGGTCGAATCCGCCCTTTGTGGTGCCCACGTTGGAACGATGCCCTTCGGCGTCCTCAAGATGCTCTTCAACCATCCTTTGACCGATATTGGACTGAAAAAGTTCCTGGCCGATTGGGAAAAGGTGAAGGAACAGGTTACCAAGAAATAATCCGGGTTTAACCGTTGGACGGTCGCTTTTGGGCCTCACGCCAACCGAACCCCGCTAAAGGCTGGTCTCGGAATGCCCGATTTTTCCTCCGTGGGTAAATGGCTCATTTTCCTTGGCATGGGATTGATCGCCGCCGGTTTATTGATCCTTCTCTCTGGGAGGATCCCATTCTTGGGCCGATTGCCGGGTGATATCCGAATCGAGCGGGAAAACTTTTCCTTCTATTTCCCCATGGCCACCTGTCTTTTACTTTCCGCCTTCTTTTCACTAGTCCTTTGGCTGATCTCAAGAATTAAATGAGAAAAATAGGATTGTTCCTGCTTTTTGCATTTCTTTTGTCGGGGTGTGCCACTGTTTCAATGTCGCCGACCACGGATATGTCCCATCCTTCCCGCACGGCATCACCGCCGACCGCTCATCCGGGAAAGCCTGAAAAAAGGATCCGGGTGGCCATCCTTGTTCGTAAACCATTGGTCCATATCACCGCACCGGAATCCTTCGCCCTATCGGGTTTTCCCCTGGACGGAACCCCGGTGGTGGAAAGCGGACACCACCTGTACCACGAGGCGACCCTCACCCCTGACCAACTTTACGCCCACAAGGCCTTTGTGGAACCCCTGGGCGATGGGGATATCCGCGTGGACGGGAAGAGCTACTGGGGCTCCATTGAAATCGTGGAGGATCAAAAGGGCACGTTGACGGTCATCAATGAGTTGCCGCTCGAAGAATATGTCATGGGGGTCCTGGCGGGCGAGATACCCCGCAATTGGCCGTTAGAAGCCCTCAAGGCCCAGGCGGTGGCCGCGCGTACCTTTGCGTTCCTCAACATCATCCAAGCCCGCCAAAAAGGACAGTCCTATGACTTGGAAAATACCTCCCTTTTCCAGCGGTACCAGGGAAATGGGCTGGTAAATGACAATATTCAAAAGGCGGTTCTTCAAACACAGGGGCAAATCCTCACTTATAAATCCTCTCCCATCCTGGCATTTTTCCATTCCAACTGTGGGGGAAGGACTTCCGGGGCCCTGGAAGTTTGGAGCAAGGATCAGCCCTATCTACAGCCCGTGGATTGTCCCTTCGGCAATAATGGCGAGCATTTCCGATGGAACGCCGATGTGCGGTTGCCTGACTTGGTGCGGAATCTTCGTAACGCCGGCCTCAAGGTGGCGGATGTCACCGGAATTCAAGTGATGAACCGGGATGGAAGCGGACGCATTACGGAACTGGAAATCAGAAATGAAAATGGCCGCGCGGTGAAAATGAAAGGATCGGCCTTTCGAATGGCCGTGGGGCCGGATATCATCCGTAGCACACATTTCACAGCCACCTTCCGGCGCGATGGCGTCCATTTCTCCGGTAAAGGTTGGGGACATGGAGTAGGGCTTTGCCAGGAAGGCGCCTTTGGCATGGCGGTGAAGGGCTACAAGGCATTTGAAATTCTCCGCCACTACTACCGTGGAGTCATGGTCGAGAAGTTGGAAAATTATGAAAACTAACCTCTTCGACTATAACCTGCCGGCCGATCGCATTGCCCAAAAACCCCTCGCGAAGCGGGACGCCTCCCGGATGCTGGTGTTGGACCGAAAAACCGGCCGGATTTCCCACGCCATGGTGCGTGACTTGCCCCATTGGCTCCTACCGAACGATCTCATGGTCGTCAACCAAACAAAAGTTCTTCCGGCGCGCCTCTACGCCACCAAGCCCGAAACAGGCGCGAGGATTGAAATTTTACTTTTGCGGCAGGAAACGGAAGGCAAACTGGAAGAATGGGAGGCCCTTGTCAGTCCGGCTAAAAGAATTAAGGGAAACCCTCTGCTGAAGTTGGAACCCAAAGGGGAAGCGGCCGTGCTGGAGTCCCTTGGGGAAGGACACTTTATCATCCGCTTGAACCATGTGGGCGATCCCCGCCGCTTTTTGGCCCAATACGGACATGTACCTTTGCCGCCCTACATCAAACGGAAGGACAACCGCTCCGACAGGATCCGATATCAAACCCTTTTCGCGAAAAAAGAAGGCTCGGTGGCGGCCCCGACGGCTGGGCTTCACTTTACGAAGACTCTCCTGAACGGCCTCGCGAAACGGGGAGTTCGGCAAGCGTCCGTGACCCTTCATGTGGGACTGGGAACATTCCTGGCCGTTTCTTCGGAAGATACCGACGCTCATGTCATGCATCCCGAAAGGTTTGAAGTGCCTTCTCCCGCTGTCACCGCGATTAAAACTACCAGAATTAGAAATGGGAGGGTCGTCGCCATCGGAACCACCGTTGTTCGAACCCTGGAATCGGCGGCGCAGAGTGGATCATTCCTGGCCGGGTCAGATGAAACCCGCCTTTTCATCACTCCCGGTTACAACTTCAAGGTCGTCGATGTTCTTTTCACCAATTTTCACCAACCCCGATCCACGCTCCTCATGCTGGTTTCCGCCTTCGCTGGCAGGGAAAGGGTACTGGCCGCCTATGAAGAGGCCATCCAAAAAGGCTATCGCTTTCTATCCTATGGGGACGCGATGCTAATCCTCTGAATGGAAAGAGGAAAAACCCTATGTTTTCCACCAGTAAATGACCCTGGAAAAAAGCCCATTTCTCGGATAATTTGCTAAAGACGACGCATTAAAACACCGAACAGGGAACTTATCCGTTATGGGAATGATCGAGAAGGAATTCAAGCTTCACATCGAAATCGCCAGGGCCAAGCACCGGGCGGCCATGGTGGAAATCAACAAAGCCGCCGCACCCAAATGGCATAAGCTTCGGCACTTGAACGCGGCCCTCCAGGAAAAAAGGGCCTTTATCGCTTCTGTGGGCCGTATTCCGGCGGGATTCCTCATCTGGACAAAGGATTTTTACAGCCACTATTTTATTGATCTCGTGGTAGTGCACCCCAAGATGCGGCGCCATGGGGTGGCCGTGGCCATGATCCGGGCGATGGAGAATTTCTGCCCCGGAAACAAGCTTTTTTCCTCCACCAACCGCACCAATAAGCCTATGCAGCAGGTTTTTGAAAGGGCCGGGTTCGTGAAATCCGGAATCATTACGCATTTGGACAAGGGAAACCCGGAGCTGATCTACTACAAGAAAATACCCGCCCGCACGTCCGCCAAAAATTCCAGGCCCCGGCCGGCGCGCAAACGCAAGAAATCCAGGAAGAAATAGTTTCCGAAAGCTATTTGGAATTCATGAAGAAAACCCTACCGCTCTTCGCCGAATTACCCTGGGTCCTCGGTCTTGCCGCTTTTTGGGCCCTTTTTCATTACCAAATTCTTTTCCTTGGGCATAGTTTCGTCCTTAAAGACGCCTCGCTTCTTTTTTATCCCCTTTGGGCCTGGGGAGCCCGCGTTTTCCAGCAGGGAATCATTCCTCTTTGGAACCCGGACGCGGCATTTGGAACACCCTATGCCTGTGACCCTGAATCGGCCCTTTGGTATCCTCCTTTGCGGTTTTTCTTTTTTGCGTTAAATCCCTCGGATGCTTTTCGCTTTTGCCTGACGGTCCATCATCTTTTCGGGATGGTTGGATTCTATGCCTACGGACGTACGAGGGGATGGAGTCCCTTCGGTTCCCTGTTCGGGGCTTTCAGTTTTGGTTTTTCAATTCACGCCATCTCCGCGGCTTCTTGTTCCCCGTTGGTTCATGTTTTTTCATGGATCCCCTGGATATTCCTGTTCGCCGAAAGACACCTTGAGGGAAAGAGCGGCGCATGGTTTTTTTTCTCCGTCAGTTTGGCTTTCCAGATGTCAGCCGGCTATCCGATTCTTTCGTACTTGACGCTATTAGTCCTGGCAATTGAAACCTTGATAACCGCAATTCAAAAAAAAACCAATGCGGGAAAAAGATTGGCTGGACTTATCGCGGCAGTTCTTCCCGCCATTTTCTTCAACTCGGCTTGGATGCTGCCGTTTGCCGAGTTTAAACCCTTGAGCAATTTGGAAATGCGGTTCAATTTGAGAGCCGACCTTCCCATTCGAGCCCTTGCGACCTGGCTTAACCCGTTCCTTTTGGGACATCCACTGCACTCAGGCCAGGGGTTCCTGATCGAACTGAGTTCCTTTTTCGTGGGCCTTCCAACCATTGGATGTTTTTTGTGGGCGCTGTTCCGCCGTAAAATCCCTTTAAACGGAATATTTTTCCTGGTTTTGTTGGTTCTGATGGCCTTGGGCGGATGGTTTGGAAGCTTCCTGCGGTCCTGGGTTCCCTTTTACAGTTTGGTGGTTCGGTCGGGTTATTGTGTCCCGTTGGTTGTTTTTGCCGCTTCCCGCTTGGGCGCGCAAGGGTTTGAGTCCGTCATCGGAGAAGGAAAAACGGGTTTTCCTTGGCTGGTTCTCGCGTTGTTGATCTATGGTTCCGCTCTTGGATTTGGGGTCCCGGCTGACTTGGGAAGTTTTTGGGTGTCGCTGGTTTTTTTCGTCTTCGCTGGGCTGAAAATATCTCCCCCGCTCCGAATGACTTTGCTTTCGGCGTCCCTTTTTGCGTCGATTTGGCCGGCGGCACAGGGATCCCAATTTACCCTCCCTAAAGATTACCTTGATGAACCAAGCGGTTTTGCCTCGCGCATGAGCAAGCCCGGAAGAATTTACGAACCCTTCACCGTGGAAGAATCCTCCAAGTTCGTATGGGGAAGAAGTTTTGAGGACGCTTGTGAGGCCTCGAAAAACGCCATGTTTTCCAATTGGCCGTTGACATTCGGGAAGGAGGAGAGCTTTTTGTATGAATCCTACTTTGTGAAGAGCTACTTTGACTGGTGTTTCTCTTCCATGCGATTTTCCCCGGTGGTGTCACGGAAAATTTTGGATTATCTGGATGTCCGATACGTTCTAGGCCGACAGAAGTTCCAGGATTTTAAGGATCTAACCCAAAAAGGCGACCCTTTTCCCCTTTCAGAGAATCCGCTCGAAAATGCTAAGTGGCGTTCTGTTACCACGGGTTTTCCTCCGTCTGGTTGGGCCAATGACCTGGAAAGGCTGGGTCAAAAGGGCATGGATTTAGAATCGGCTTGCTTTGTCTCTCGGCCTGGGGCGGTTGGTTCTTACACGAAAAGAAGGGTGTTGGAAAAGAACCGGACCTCGAACCTGGTGGAGCTGGAGGCCAAGGGAAAAGGAAGGGCTTTGCTGGTATCCAGCGAAACGGCCTATCCGGGTTGGATAGGGGAATCGGATGGAAAGAAAAAGGCCCTCGAAAATGTGAACTACGGGTTTAGGGGTGTCGTTTTGGAGGATGGGGAAGAAGAGGTGGCTTTACGCTATCAACCAACTACATTCCGTTTGGGATGTTTTTTGATGCTGCTTGCCTGTGGATTTTGGGGCGCCCTTTTATTCCAGTTCGTTAGGACGATGCGTCATGCATGATTTCACGATAACCGCCAAAGACACCCGGACCTCGGCTCGCGTAGGCACGCTCCAACTGTCCCATGGAACCGTGCATACCCCTTGTTACATGCCGGTTGGAACCCAGGCTTCGGTGAAGGCCCTATCCACGGAGGACGTGCTGTCTTGCGGTTCCGAAATCCTTTTGGCGAATACCTATCACCTGATGTTGAGGCCCGGCGCGGACCTCATCGAGAAAGCGGGCGGACTGCACGCCTTCATGCATTGGGACAAGCCGATTTTGACCGACAGCGGGGGGTTTCAGGTTTTCAGCCTGGCGGATTTACGGAAAATCACCGAGGAGGGGGTCCGGTTTCAATCCCACCTGGACGGAAGCAAGTGGGAAATGACCCCGGAATCGGCCACCTCCCTCCAGCACAAGATCGGGGCCGACATCATCATGGCCTTTGACGAATGCATCCCTTATCCCTCGCCGGAGGATTACGTGGACCAATCCGTGGAGCGAACCACGCGATGGGCGGAGAGGTGCTTGGCGACCCACCGCCAAAGCGGCCGGGAGGGGCGGCAGGCCCTTTACGGCATCGTCCAGGGCTCGAACTTCCCCCATTTGAGGGAAAAAAGCGCCAAGCAACTTTTGGCCTTTGACTTTCCCGGTTACGCCATCGGCGGGGTCTCGGTGGGTGAGCCAAAAGAAGTGATTTATGGGGTGGTGGAAAAGACCGCACCTTACCTGCCTGAGCAAAAACCCCGCTACCTCATGGGGGTTGGGACGCCGGAGGACCTCTGGGAATGCGTGGGGCGGGGGATGGACCTGTTTGATTGCGTCATGCCCACCCGGATCGCCCGTAATGGCACGGCCTTGACCCGGAAGGGAAGAGTGATCTTGAAGAACGCCCAGTATGTGAGCGATTTCACCCCACTTGACCCGGAATGTTCCTGTGAGTGCTGCCGAGACTATACCAAGGCTTACCTCCGTCACTTGTTCCAGGCCGAGGAGCTCTTGGTTTTAAGGCTGGTGTCGCTTCATAACCTGCATTTCATGAACGAGATTACCGCCATGATCCGTCGGGCCATTGTGGAAGGTCGCTTCACGGAGGAGAAAAGAATTTTTTTGGCTGAGTATGGCAAGGCTTCCGAGAAACCTTGATGGAAATTGTGGTAAACTCGGTTGCGTGTTGTGAAAAGCCCCGGGGGAGAATGGATGAAACCGCGAACATTATTCTTATTTTTTTTAATTGCCATGGGGTTGGCTCTTGTTTGGTCTTGCAGCTCCAATATTTCCTCGGGCCCATCTATGCCGACGGCAACACCAACCTTTTCCCCGACCGCCACATCCACCAACACAACCTGTGGACTTCCCGGGAACACCTGTACGCCCACAAACACAGCTACCAACAGCGCCACCTCGACCTCCACCCCGACATCCACGCCCACTTCCACCCCAACAAACACCTGGACCCCTTGTTTTACCCTTCCGCCCACCAGTACCCCGACCGCCTCGGGCTACAGCCTTTCGGGCACCATTACCTATTCCCCGGGTGGGGTCGGGGCGGGCAACCCCATTGGGCTGGCACTGGTTAACACGGGGACGATCCTCTACACGACTGTTACTTCCAATGGAGGCGGCTACTTGTTCAATGGACTTTCTAACGGGAGCACCTTCATTCTGGCCTACTGGTATGACACGGTCGGTGGCGGGATCGCGCCACAGGCCCCCCATGTGGGGGATTACGCGGCGGTCAACGGCGGAACGTCCTGCATCTTAGCCAGCGGAACTGTTCTCACTATTTCGGGCAACATTACCCAAAACGCGATATTTGGAAATGCTTTCCAACTCAACGGAATCGGGGGGACGATTACTTACGATGGGAGTTTGGGGACTGTGGACCCCTGCCACATGCTCGTTGTGAATATCTTCTCCGACAGCGGCTACGGCAATATTGTGGGGACAAGTTATGTTGACACCAACGGAGCCCGTTATGACGCCTTGCCTGTGGCGAGTTTCGCGAACCTCTGTACCACCCAGTCGGTTTACGTACAGGTCTTTTATCAGGCGCCCGGGAATTCCTGCTGCCTCATCCAAACGGGAGATCCCTATGTTCAGATGGGCCCTGTTTCAACCAGCGCCACCGCCAACGACAATTTAACCTTCGGCGATACGTACATAAAATAGTCCCTTTTAAGCCGAACTATTTCCTGTGTCTTGAGGCTCTTCTTGCCGAAATCCAGACATCAAAAAAATATTTCCATCTTGGCTTGCTTGCTTTTATTTTTAGTCGTTCCGGTTTGGGGAGAGGACCAAAGTCCATCCGATTCGGTCAAAGCTCCCTTTCTTTGGTTCAAGGCCGGCATGGGTTTAGGTACCAGCGGGATGTACGACCCCCAGAAGAGCGCCGACGCCTGGGTTCCCCTGGTGACCGCGCCACCCTATCCCTTTATCACCGCCCATGGGACTGTATCCCATGAACTCCAGGACTTTCGAGTGGAGGCTGGATGGGGGATTGACGCTCACAACGGGTTGGCTTTTGAGTTCGCTTATCTCCAGGGGCCCGAGTATAAAATTGACGCTCAGTCCTATTCCTCCCTGGGATGGACCACGCAGGAACGCGGCACGCCGCAACTTTTTTCATTTGAGTTGGCTTATTGCCGGTTTTGGCCGGATGGGGACGGCCGTTTTTACCTCAAGGCCGCGGCGGGCTATTACCAAGTGTACCTGGCCTACACCTACGATTTTGAGTTTCCCGGTGGCGGCGGACCAGGGGAAGGTGGGCTGACGGGCAATGTTTTTGGCGGTAGCCTCGAGGTGGGCCGTGAATGGTATTTAGGCCCTAACTGGGGTATTGGGTTGTTCTTCAAGGAACGGGTGGTGCCTGTTTCCCGTATCAGCCAAAGTGGAACTTACATGGGTTTCACCGGAAGTTTAGGGCTAGCCGTGGATCCCAATGGAATCCTCGTGACGGACGATGCCAACCAAATCGGAAAGGATGGCACTCGCTGGGCGGTGCTGGATTATTCCGGGTTCGACGCGGGCTTGTCCTTCAATTTTTATCTTTTTTGACCTGTTTAACGGACGAAAGAGAGATACAAAATTGTTCCAAGTTCCCATAAATGGGGGCCGACCAACCGGGAGCGGTTTTTCAAAACCATGAATTTCCGCAAGCGGTAACGATTTGGGGCACAACCCCCATTGGTATGAAGTTTGCTTGAAAATCACCACTATCTGTTGTAATTTAACAGCCCCCAAGAAGAAAAAGCCGGCGGCCCTTTCAACAGGAGCCGCTTTTTTTAACTCCAAATGGGCTTAGGACGTGATCTCGGCCCCGGATGAAAGAAGAAAAATGAGCAACCCAACAAATGAAAACCTTTTGGCCCCCTTTGACGCGGGGAAGGACTCCTGCGGCGTCGGTTTCGTGGCCAATATTAAAAACCTGAAGTCCCACGAGATCGTCCAGCAGGGGGTGGAAATCCTGCTCAACCTGTCCCACCGCGGCGCCTGTGGTTGCGAGACCAACACCGGGGACGGCGCGGGAATCCTCCTGCAGATTCCCGACAAGTTCTTCCGCAAGAACGCCTCGGCTTTCGGCATCACCCTGCCCCCGGCGGGGGACTATGGCGTGGGGGCCGTCTTCCTGCCGAAACTGCCGGACCACATCCAATTCTGCGAGGATGTATTCGCCAAGATCATCAAGGAAGAGGGCCAAACCCTCCTGGGCTGGCGGCTGGTGCCCACCGACAACAGCGAGGTGGGGCCGACGGCCCGGGCTTCCGAGCCCGTCATGAAGCAGGTCTTCATCGGCAAGTCGAAGGACATCCAGGACCAGGACGCCTTCGAGCGGAAGCTCTTCCTCATCCGCAAGCGGGCCGAAAACGCCGTTGCCTCCTCGGTCCTCACCGAGAAAAACCTCTTTTACGTGGCCAGCCTTTCCTGCCGGACCCTCGTCTATAAGGGCATGCTGACCCCCGGCCAGGTGGCGCCTTATTTCCGCGACCTGAGGGACAAGGACGTGGAATCGGCCTTGGCCCTGGTGCATTCGCGCTTTTCGACCAATACGTTTCCTTCTTGGGATCTGGCCCATCCATTCCGCTATATCGCCCACAATGGGGAAATCAACACCCTGCGCGGCAACATCAATTGGATGCACGCCCGGGAAGCTCTTTTCGATTGCGATCATTATTCCAAGGAAGAAATGAAGCGACTCCTGCCCATCGTTCGTGAAGGACAGTCCGACTCGGCGACCTTCGACAACGCCTTGGAAATCCTAGTCATGGCGGGACGCAGCCTGCCCCATTCGATGATGATGCTCATTCCCGAGGCATGGACCGGCCACGCCACCATGCCGCAGTACAAGAAGGACTTCTACCATTATCACTCCTGCCTGATGGAGCCGTGGGATGGCCCCGCCTCCATCGCCTTCACCGACGGCAAGGTGATCGGGGCGGTCCTCGACCGCAACGGCTTGCGGCCTTCGCGTTTTTACGTGACCAAGGATGACTTGGTCATCATGGCTTCCGAGGTGGGAGTTTTGGATATCGAGCCCGCCCGCGTGGCCAAAAAGGGACGCCTGGAACCCGGCAAGATGTTCCTGATTGACCTGACGGAACACCGCATCATTGATGACGCGGAGCTAAAAGAAAAGATCGCCAAGGCCCAGCCCTATGGCGAATGGCTCAAGGATAACCTTACCTCGCTTGACAAGCTTGCCGAGGCCCCCCACGTTCCGGAACCCGACCACGCAACGGTCCTCAAACGACAAAAGGCCTTCGGTTATACCCATGAGGATGTCCGCATCCTGATGGCCCCCATGGCGACCAATGGGGAAGAGGCCATCGGATCGATGGGGGACGACACGCCTTTGGCGGTCCTATCCAATCAATCCCAACCTCTCTTTAGTTATTTCCGTCAGCTGTTCGCCCAAGTCACCAACCCTCCCTTGGACGCTATCCGTGAGGAATTGGTGACAACGGTGAACACCACGGTAGGCCCCGAAGGAAACCTGCTTCGGCCCACTCCCGAATCCTGCCGGCAAATCGAACTCAAGAGCCCGGTGTTGGACAACGACGAACTGGCCAAGCTCACCCATTTGAAATACAAGAACTACAAGGCCATCACCCTACCGATTCTCTACAAGGTCGCTGAGGGCGGCGCAGGTTTAGCCAAAGCGGTGGATGAGGTCCGGGAAAAGTCCAGCCAAGCGGCGAAGGACGGTTATCAGATCATCATCCTCTCGGACAGGGGCCTGGACCATGACAACGCGCCCATCCCGAGCCTTTTGGCCACTTCCGGGGTACACCACCACCTGATCAAAAAGGGGGAACGCACCAAGATTGGGCTCGTTGTCGAGTCCGGTGAGCCGAGGGAAGTCCATCATTTCGCCATGCTCTTGGGCTACGGCGCCAACGCCATCAATCCCTACCTGGCCTTCGAGACCCTGGACGACATGATCCGCCGGAAAATATTGCCCGCCGACGTGGACCACAAGACCGCGGTGAAAAAATACATCAAGGCGGCCAACAAGGGCATTGTGAAGGTCATGTCCAAGATGGGCATCTCCACCATCCAAAGCTACCGTGGCGCGCAAATCTTCGAGGCCGTGGGGCTCAACGCCGAATTCGTGGACAAGTACTTCACCTGGACCCCCACCCGGGTGCAGGG
>DATKOC010000227.1:0-9066 GCA_035524855.1 bacterium | reverse complement strand
GATGCTGAGTTGCCCCGTCTTCTTGTCGAGCAGGGTCACGGTGCCGCGGTTCATTTCCAGTTGTTTGGAAAGGATCTCGAGGATCTGGTTGAGGATCGTCTTGAATTCCAGGATCGAGGCCATGGCGTGGCTGATCTCATAGAGGGCGGTCAGCTCCTGGATTTTGCGGGAGATACGTTTTGGATTTTCAGCCACGGGAATTCCCCAAGAATGAATAATTTGACAAAAAAGAGTGAAGAAACAAAAGTGTAGATTAAAGCTTCCCGAAAGGCAAGTCTTGTGAAAAGTCTTTTCCGGCTCCGGGTCCGGTCGAAACGATATGTATGATAGGGGACCGTTGAAGTAACCCGAGGGAGCCCCCATTGTTGCGAAACATCCCCTTGTTGCCGCTTTGGCTGACGGCCCTGGCCGTCCTTCCCCTCGCCCTGTTCCTGTGGCTCACCTCCGGGTTGTTGAACCGCCAGATCCACTCGGACATCGTCAACGATCCCCAGACCGCCCTGTCCCAAAGCTTGGGAGCCCTCACCGGGGCCCATCACCGCTGGCTGAATGGCTGGATGCTTAACGCATCCCGCTTTGCCGCCAAGGACCTGCTGAAAAGAACCATGGCCAACCCCGTTTCAATGGAGCAAAATCTCAAGCCCATCTGCGACGAGGTGGTGGCCAACTTGAAATGCCCCCTCTTCATCCTGGCCGACAAAAATGGGGACGTTTATTACGACACCCCGAAGCTCGCCGCCCCCGCCCCTTCCCCGACCCCATCGGTGACTCCGGCGAAAGCGAAAAAAACGAGGCTTAAGGCGCCGCCCCGTGTCTCCATCAAGAATTGGCCGGGCGTGGACCAGGCCTTGGCGGGAACCAACCTCACGGGAATCCTCCCCTATCCAGGCGGCCTCTACCAGGCCGTGCTGGTTCCGGTCACCAGCCGTGATAAGGTCCAGGGAGTCCTCCTGCTAGGCGCCACCTTGGACCAGGCCTATCTGCGGGAACTGAAAACCATCGCGGTCAATGAGGTAGCCCTCTATTCGGAGGCCCTTACCCTTTGCACGGTCCCCAATCCTCCCCACCTGGATTACAAAAAAATCTTGGATTCCAAGGGCAAGCCGGGTAGCCAGGCCGAAGTAGAGTGGAATAATTCTTCCTATTTAACGGACGCTCTTCCCCTCTTGACCCTCGACTTGAAACCCGTCGGGGCCCTCGTGGTCTTTCAACCGGTTAAGCGGAGCCAAACCGTACAGGGCGATCCCCGGCAGACCCTCCGCAAATGGGGATTCAATCTCTTGGGATTGGTCGTTGTTCTTTCCGTCGGGCTCTGGTTTTGGTTCACCCTTCCCTTCAAGCGCTCCTTGGAGGCCTTGAAGCAGTTGAAGTCCGGGGACTTCAACGTTTCCCTTCCCGTCAAACAGCCGGGGGAATTGGGCCTGCTGGCCCGTTCCATTCAGGCCATGGTGGACGGCCTCCGGGACAAGGAACGAATTTCGCTCGTGCTTGGAAAAGTGGTTTCGCCCCTGATGGCCAAGAACATCCTGGAATCGAAGGACCTCTTCGCCCTGAAGGGAGAGCGGCGGGAATGCACCCTCCTCCACGCGGACCTTCGCGGCTTCAATACCTTGAGCGAGAACATGACACCCCAGAACCTGGTGGAGGCCCTCAACCAGTATTTCACTTTGATCAACGATATCGTCTTCAAGTACGAGGGAATGATGGACAAGTTCATGGGCGACACCGCCTTGGCTGTTTGGGGGGCGCCCTTTACTCACGAGGACAAAGAATGGCGCGCGGTCCAGGCGGCTTTGGAAATCCAGGAAGGCCTGCGGGATTTCAACATTTCGCGCATCAAGAAAGGGCACCCCCCCTTCACCCTGAGCATTGGCATCCACACCGGTACGGTCGTTTCAGGCAACCTGGGTTCGGAAAAACGCACCGATTACACCATCATCGGCGAGCCGCTCCACGTGGCCGCCAAGCTTTGCGCCATGGCCACTCCCGGCCAAACGGTCATTTCGGAGGAAACCTTCCTGAAGGTCAAGGACAAGGTGAAGGTCAACCCTTTGAACCCGATCGCGGTGAAGGGTTCGATGGAAGCTCTCAAGACCTATGAAGTAACTCAAATACTTTAACTAGTCGACGGTCGACAACTGACAGTTGGCGGCTTTAACCTGTCGACTGCCGACTGTGGACTGTCGACTAATCATTCGAAGGGAATAAATGAGCAACACTAAAAGTGAAACCTTAAATCCCTCCTTGTTCCAAAAAGCCTTGTTGAAATGGTACGACGTTCATAAACGCGACCTGCCCTGGCGCCACACTTCCGACCCTTACGCCATTTTCATCTCGGAGATGATGCTCCAGCAAACCCAGGTAAAAACCGTCATTCCCTATTACAGCCGTTTCCTCAAGGAACTGCCAAATTGGAAGGCCTTGGCCAAAGCGAATGAAGAAAAGTTGCTCAAGCTTTGGGAAGGTTTGGGCTATTACCGGAGGGCCCGGAACCTGAAAGCGGCGGCCCAAAAGATCACCCGGGATTTTGGCGGAAAATTACCGGATACTTTGGAGGAGATCCTCGAAATCCCGGGGGTCGGCCCCTATAGCGCTGGGGCTATCCTTTCCATTGCCTACCAAAAATCCCTTCCCCTGGTGGATGGCAACGTCATGCGGGTTTTCGCCAGGATCTTCCTATTAAGAGGAAACCTTAAAGCCGGAGCGGGCCATCAAAAGGTATGGGAAATAGCCCGAAATCTGATCCCTTCCGAGCGGCCAGGGGATTTCAACCAGGCCCTTATGGAATTGGG
Source organism: bacterium (assembly GCA_035524855.1). Classification (GTDB taxonomy): domain Bacteria; phylum Oederibacteriota; class Muellerivitia; order Muellerivitales; family Muellerivitaceae; genus DATKOC01. Next base: position 6,274 of record DATKOC010000227.1, on the reverse strand, counting down.
TGCCACGGTCTGCCTGCCGGACAATCCTCAATGTCTCCTCTGCCCCATGATGAGCCTATGCCAAGCGGTGCGAAAAGGCCTTCAAAATGAGCTCCCCGAGATGCCAAAGGCTACCGCGACGACAGAGGTAGCCATGGCGGCCCTCTTGATGGAGCATCAGGGAAAAATTCTCGTCAAAAAAAGGAGTCAGGAGGAACGTTGGCTCAAGGGGATGTGGGAATTCCCCAGTGCCGAGGGTAAAACCCACCTGGAGGCGCTACTAAAACTCGAGAAATCAACGAAATCGAAAGCGGAACCGAAGGAAATACGATCCGTCCGCCATCAAATCACCCACCACAAGATCCATTTGAAGCTCTTTCCCGCCACTTTGTGTAAAAAGCCTATCTTTCCAAGGGATTATCTTTGGATCTCGCCCCAGCAATTGCGAAAGCTTCCCTTTTCCAGCGCCCAAAACAAACTACGGGACTGGGTTTTAAAAGCCCGTAAACCAAAAAGCCCGGCATGAGCCGGGCTTTTAAAAACTGCTGTTATTGCGGGGAATGATCCCCGAATAGGGGATCGATTAGGATGAAGCAACCTCGGTTGAAATAAGCCGTTCCGTTTTTTGGCTTATCCCTTGCCAAAAATTTCATTAAAAAATTCCACCATGGCTTTCCACGAGGCTTTATCCGCCTTGGCGTTGTATTTTAAACCCGGCACCGTCCCTTTATTGTCCGGATTTGTGAAACCATGGACCGCGCCCTTATAGGTGATGAACTTGTAGTCCACTTTGGCGTCGTCCATTTCCTTTTTGAATCCCGGCACCGCCGAAAGGGTGAATTGGTCCGCCCCGCCTTGGCAGACCAAAATCTTGGCCCTGATATTCTTGGCGTCCGCGGGTTTGGGATTGTCGAGCCCGCCATGGAAGGAAACGATTCCCCTGAGGTCCGCCCCACTCCGCCCCAATTCCAGGACTGTCGCGCCGCCGAAGCAGTAGCCGATGGCCGCCAGTTTCTTGGGGTCCACCATTTCGTTCTTGCGGAGCATATCCAATCCGGCCTTGGCCCGGTCGCGGAGCAATTGCCGGTTGGCGTAGTACTTGTTCGATTCCGCTTTGCACGACTCGAAAGTATCCGGCCGGACACCCTTTCCGTAAATATCTGCGGCAAAGGCCACATAGCCCAGCTTGGCCACCTGTTCGGCGCGGTGCTTGGCGTAACTCCCGAGGCCGTTCCACTCATGCACCACCAAAACCCCAGGGCGTTTGCCCTTGACCGCGTCATCGTAAGCCAGATAGCCTTCCAGCGTCGTCCCACCCTGTTTGTATTCCACCACCTGCGTCTTCAACTCCGCCCGGAGGGGTGCGATCATCCCGAACGAGGCCAAAAGTAAAAACCATTTCTTCATGAAAGATTCTCCTTACAGAAATTTTTTTAACTTATAGAAGGTTCGGGCCATTTTTGCAACGGGGTATTTAACGGAGATTCAACGATTTCTCAAGCGAGTCTTTTTGGAACCCAACCAAACTTCTTCTTGGCCTGGTCCATGCACAAGTCATGGACAGCCTTGGTCCGCAGGAAGGAATAGCGCTCATCGGCCGCCTTGGAGGCGTAGGGCTCCTTATCCACCACCGCCGAAATGAGAAACCGGGCCTTCGTGGAGGCCAGCTTGGCCAGCCATTCGACGTAGTCATTCTCGACGGCAAGGTTTCTTCCGAACTTCCCGGCGAATTCCCCTACCTTCTCATCGTTGAGGATTCCCTGGCACAAGAGCGCCCATAACAGGTTACGGGCCTTGCGCATGTAGGCGTATTTCTTTTCACCCTTTTCCATGATTTCCTTGATCAGACGGGTCAAGCGGAAGTGGACCTTGTAGCAAAGCAAGACCATCTTGGAATCAGCCTGCAGCCTTTCGGGGCTGAAAACCTGGGCATAATCCTTTTCCTCCTCGAACACTTCCTGCAGTCGGGACATTTTGTCCAGTTCCCCGTCGGAGGCGAGGTAGGTCTGGGACAGTTTCAAAAGCTCCACGGCCTTGCCTTCCTTGATTTCCAGTTCCTCCAAATCCTCCGTGGTCAGGTTGGAAAAAGCCTTTTCCTGCCGCTCGTAATAGACCCCAAGGTCCTCCCGGAACTTGTCCTGCAGTTCCAGCTGAATCATGTCGTTGGCGTGAAGGTTCCAGGGTTTGACCGGATTCTGCCGGTTATTGTTGATGGCCACTTCCAGCACGAACTCGTTGGAGGCGTCCGTGATGATCTTGCACATGACCCACAATTCATCGAGAGCCTCCGCCTTTTCCTGCAGGCGGGGGTCCGAGGCATAATCCCTCAAAAACCGGTCCAAGGTGGTGATGGTTTGCGCGCCGTTCAATAGCCTGGGTTCAGTGAGGATAAACTTTCCCTTTTCCTGGTCGATTTTTTCCGCGAAGAGTGTCACCCCATTATGGTCGAAGGCGAATACGGCGGGGTCTTCCTCACCCCTCAAGACAAGCTTTTCCAGGGCCTCGTAAAGGGAACGGTTGGTGGCGGTCTCCTCCGAGAGGCTGGCCCGGATATTTCGTTCGAAAAAACGGTAATTCATTTCCTTGAACATGGCGTGCAGGTCGGTGAGCTTGGCGAACCCCAGCCGCAGGACCTCGCCCTTTGGCCCGCTGCGTTCCAGGGTTTCAGCCACGTGCAGGGGATAGCGGTGGGTCACCCGCTGGTGGGCGATCGCCCCCACCTTCCCTCCCTCAGCCGAGAGGAACTGGAAAATCATGGGCACCGACTTGCCGAAGAATTGGTCGATCAGGTACTTCTTCCCCTCCAGGTCCTCCCGAAGCTTTTCGTAAACCATGCTCCGCTCGGCTTCCTGCGGGTCGCCCGTAAAAACCAAATGCGTGAAAACACGGTCAATGGCGCCCTGGTAATTGAGCATCTGGCCCTTGAGCTGAAGGAAAAACTGGTCCGGCTCCATCCCGGGCGGTTCAGCCCCGAAAACCCGGTCCATGCCAACGTCAATCAGCCTCTGGTAGGAGACCCGGAAAAGGATGGGGGCCTTCGACCATTTGAATTGGAACAAGTAGAGGTTTTTGAGTTGAGGATCAACGTGAAAAGCGTCGAGGCCATATTCATTGCGGCCCCAGAAGACCTGCTGGAGGGCCTGCTCGCGGGGGACCTTGAATTCCTGCTCAAGGTACAGGAGGGCGAAAGCGTTGTCGGCGACGATGCCCGGCTTATCCGCGTAGGACATCAACACATCTTCAACTTGGACTTGAGTAATGGCGACCATTTCCGGCTCCTTACTCTCACCCACTATTATAGCTCTGGGCTTCTTCAGGAACGTGCGCGCCGGGCGCTTAAATGGTTAAAGGTTAGACATTGGGATTTTGATTGGTTTTCAACCTTGTCCCGCGGTTAAATGGGAAAAATAACTCAGGTTTCGCTCTCCGAGCCACCCTCAAGAATTTCCATGGTCTTCGTCACGAAACCCTCGGGCATGGACCGATTTTTCCGGACTTGTTGGTACTCTTTTTTCCAAAGATGGTTTTGTTCCAGGAATTCCCGGTCTTCCTTCGCGAGTTTCCCCATCCATTCCTCAAATTGCTGGAAATTCAATATTCTCTCCTGGTTTTGATGGAAGTGAAGGGCGGGGGCAAGGGAGTCCCGCCCCCGGCAATCAACTGGGCGCCTTAATTAAAAAGAATTGGGGTTTTTTAATCACCGCCCTGATAGCGGTTGCCATAAGCGTCAAACAGCTCAAAGGAGCCGTCTTGGAGCGTCAGCATGACTTGGAGCGGACGGTTGTTTTCCGTATTGGAAAACTTGACCTCCTTGACCCCCGAGGCCAGGTAAATCGGCTCGAAGGAATTGCCCCCAGTGGCGTCGTAGAGGAAGGCGTCCCGTCCATCCCCCATCACCTTGACCTTCCTGGACCCATCGTTGCTTTGGTACACCACCTGGCCATTGTCGTTCCCGAAATTCGACGAAGGAGCCGTGTCGCAGGCTGTGTAATCGCCGTTGTTGTAGACATAAACCACGTTCACGTGGAAAGGATCCTGCCACCACCAGCCGCCGTCGTGCCAGTAGCACCAGCGGTCGAAAGTGGAGTCATACCACCACCAATTGTTGCCGTACCAGCGGGTCCAAAAGAACTGGGGGCCCAGGTACCAACCGTACCAGTGATATCCCCAATTATCGTAATAATGGCAGTAGTTCAGGCCATTAGTGGTATGCCAATAGTAATTGTTCCTGCGGTTCTCAGTGCGGTCATAAATGTTGATCTGGGCCGTGAAGCTGGCGTTGCCGACGATGGTATTCATGTGGGTCCGGACGATTTTTCCGCTGATGGCGCTGTTGGTGAAAGGCCGCGCGGTCAGGGCCCGGCCGGCGGCGTCCCTTGAGGGCGGTGTGATGGTCGAATGATGCCGGTCGGCCACCAGAATCCGGCTGTGATCCCGGATAGGCTCGGGAACACTGCGCACGCCTAATCTCTGGATACGGGCCGGCGGGGTGCGGACCGCGGTCCGGTTCCCCGGGTTTCCCTGGAACCTTCCTGTCGCTCCCATGTCCCGTGCCTGCGTTCCTGGTCGAGAATTATTCCCCGAATTCGCCCGGTTTTGGTTGCCATTGGCCGGAAAATTCCCCTGTCCGCTGAAGCGGTTTCCCTGCGATCGTTGGCCTTGCGGGTTTTGGTTCGCGCTGGTCCGGGGAGCTACAACGGCCCTATGCCTCCCACTGGACCCTTTGATCCTCTTGTCGTCTTGGCGGACCTCCTCGCGGTTGGCCGGCTGGGCGCCTTGATCCAACCCATCCCTGGCTCTTTCCACCCGGGGACTATCCACGCCATCCCCTTGCCTTGCTTCCCTTTGACGGCCATGGCGGCCGCCAAAACCATCATCCTGGGCTGTGGCAATGCCCACTTGAAATAGGCCTAAAACGATTAATGCGGTCAGGGTACGATTCATGGGTCACCTCAGTTGAAATGTGATACCGGCCAATAAAACTTGTCGTCTTTTAGACGCCCACCCCTGGTGTTTTGTTCCCGTGTAGAAACGCGGTTTTCAGGGTGACAAATCTCCGGCCTCGATGAAATGGATACGAATTTATCCATTCGCTTCAAGTCCACCCCGGGGTGGGTTCCACGCGGCGCGGCCCAGGAAACCGGCTTGGATTTATTGTTTACCCTGGACCAATTTGTCGACCACCGAGGGATCAGCCAGGGTGGTGGTGTCCCCCAAGTGGCCCGTATCGTCCTCAGCGATTTTTCGGAGGATGCGCCGCATGATCTTTCCGCTCCGGGTCTTTGGAAGCCCTTCTGCGAATTGGATCTTGTCGGGTTGGGCGATGGGGCCGATTTCCTTGCGGACATGCTGGATGAGTTCCTTCTTGATGTCCTCCGCCGGGACCACCCCTTCTTTCAGGGTGACATAGGCGTAAAGGGCCTGGCCCTTGATGTCATGGGGGAAGCCCACTACCGCGGCCTCGGAAACCTTGGGGAAGGAAACCAGCGCGCTTTCCACCTCCGCCGTCCCGATGCGGTGCCCCGAGATGTTGACCACATCATCCACCCGTCCCAGGAGCCAGTAGTCCCCATCCTCGTCCACCCGGCATCCGTCCCCCGTGAAATAGAGGTTGGGGAAAGTCTGGAAATAGGTGTTGATGAAGCGGTCATGGTCGCCCCAGGTCGTGCGCATCATGCCGGGCCAGGGCTTCTTGATGCAGAGCTTCCCACCCTCATTGGGCTTGCACTCGCTCCCGTCGTCGCGCAAAACCACCGGCTCCACCCCGAAGAAGGGCCGGGAGGCGCTCCCTGGCTTCAAGGTGTGGGCCCCCGGCATGGGGGAAATCAGGATGCCGCCGGTTTCTGTTTGCCACCAGGTGTCCACGATGGGGCAGTGGTCCCGGCCGACGTTTCGGTGGTACCAGAGCCAGGCTTCGGGGTTGATGGGTTCCCCCACCGACCCCAGGACCCTCAGGGAACTGAGGTCGTGCTTTTGAGGCCAGGACTCCCCTTCCCGCATCAGGGCCCGGATGGCGGTGGGGGCTGTGTAAAAGATGTTCACCTTGTGCTTGGCGACCACCTGCCAAAAACGGCCGGGATCGGGAAAATTGGGGACACCCTCGAACATGAGGGTGGTGGCCCCATTGGCCAGGGGGCCATAGACGATATAGCTGTGCCCCGTCACCCAGCCGATATCGGCGGTGCACCAGTAGATGTCCTCCGGGTGGTAATCGAAAATGTACTTGTGGGTCATGGCGGCGTGGAGCAGGTAGCCCGCCATGGTGTGGAGGACCCCCTTGGGCTTGCCGGTGGAG
>DATKOC010000226.1:0-11482 GCA_035524855.1 bacterium | reverse complement strand
TTTTTCAGTCCCTCATCCAAGTAGGCGTTCTTAGTCCCTTCGTTAATGAGGACCGCTCCGCACCCGGCCAAGAGGAGTGAAGCCGGAACGAGGACAAAATAAAATTTCCGAGTTATAACCATGCTTACCTAGGTCTTGAGTTGGACTGCGACCCGGTTTCAAACCGGGTCGATCGAGTGGGCGAGGAAAAGGCTTTTTCGTGCCTAAAGCCGGGGTATTCTACTAAAAATCGATTCTAATGGTTGAAAACTTTTGGGCGTTTAAAACATACCGCAATAGGTTTCATGAAGTTTCACGCCCCGGGCGGGTCCGGTAAACGAGTGTCAAATGGGGGTTTATGAATGCCGAAGGGACTTTTCGATTTTATCCAAATGATTGCGGCGATGCGGGGCCCTGTGGATCAAGCGTTCCTGCCCCTTCAGGAGAATGAGATCGGCCAATTCCTTGGGAATTCTCTCGACCTCCCCGTCGACTTCGTTTGCCGCCAGGAGCGCCATGGTGATGGCTTGCCGGGGCGGAATTTTTTTGGAAGATTGATGAATAGCCTCGTTGACCGCCTGGACATCCATGGGGATGACTTTTTCATGGCCCGGTTCCCATTGCCGCAGGACGGACAGCTGGTTCCAATCCCAAAAAGCCAGGTGGGCCAAGGCGCCGGCAACGGTCCAGCCGTTGGACAGGCGGGTTCCCAGATCCTCGTCGGTTAATCGGGCGGTCAATTCCCTCAGCCTTTGGCGCTCGGCTTCATTTTCACGGATGATAGATTCCAAGTCGTTCATGGGATTCCTCGTTTACTTAATCTCAATCCAGCCGATATGGCCCAATTCCCTCTTCTGGCCGTCCAAGTCCATACCATAGCCATAAAGCCAAAGGTCCTTCAATCCTTTCCCTTCCAACTCGGCGCGGTTCAGCCTTAAATCAAACCCTAAAAAATCAACTTCACCGCTTTCTTCGCAAAATTTTCGGATGAGGACCGCGGTTTTGACCTCTGAAATTCCAAAGGAAAAAACCCGGCCCTTCAGATGCGATAGGGTTTTCCCCGAATCCGCCAAATCGTCCACAATCAAAACCGGGAAATCCCGTAGTTTTTCCAGGCTTAAACCTTGGCCGAGTTCCTCACGCCGATCCAATAGCCTCGTTCCATCCGTTCCATTGATTCGGATTTCATGGGTTTTGATTCGCGTCCCGGGCGTGAGCTTTTGAAGTTTCGGAAGAAGATCGCGTGTGAAGGACCTGGCTCCTTCCAACACCGAAATCAAATGGAGACGCGTTATTCCTTTGCCGTTGACCCAGCCCGAGATTTCCCCGGCCAAACGGGACACCGTGGATTCTATTTGATCACTGGTGAAGGCGATCGTTTCGGGGGCTTCCGGCATGGAGTGAATTTTATCATGCTGGAACTACCTGGCGGGCTTCGAGATCCATTTGTAGTAAAGCCGGGCACGGGGGCTTTGGGCCAACCGCGCTGTCGCTTGGGGGGCCCCGTTAGGGTTCATGCCGTCCGCGGGCGGGGCGAAAACCGCGACGGGAAATGGTTTCGACTTTCCCCACTCCGCCGCCGATTGGGTGACGTCCACTTTCTCCACCCCCACCTTCTTGTAAAACCACTTTTTGCCGGCATGGATCATTAAATTGGCCTTGGAATCGAAGAGCAGTTCCAGGAATATCGGTTTGGCCTTCAGGCTCAAGGTCCATCCCAGCCCATCCGAGTCGTCCGCGGAGCGCCATTCCATCCGCAGGGGTCCCTTGGAACGGTTCCAGGTCTCCTTCGGCTGGAAATAAGGTTCTTGAATCAGTTCTTTATAAATAGGGAGGAAAGGGGTCGGTAAACCGTTCCCGAAGTGGTTGGGGTCTTCCCTTTCCAGCCCCAAGCGGGCCCGGTCGCGGAATTGGTAATAGGTGATGCCCGTGATGAACCTGGGCTTTTTCTTGAGGACCCGGCGGTAAAAGGACTCGGTCATGCGGGCTTGCTCCACTTCCCCGCCCACATTCCCGTCGGCGTTGAACTCCCCGATTTCCAGCCCCTTGTCCACCCCGCACAATTGGACGAACCGGCGGTGGACCCCTTTCAATTGCCTCCAGACCTCGTCGACCCCCGTGATCTTGTAGCTCTTGTCCCTTTTTTCCGGCTCACAATCGTGGAAGGGCCAGCCGAAATCCAGGGTCAGGTAATGGTCCGCCGACCACACGTCCGCGGCCGGAAGGATGGGCGTCAATTCCTTCTCGAACTTGAGTTCGCCGGTCTTGTAATCGACCACGTGACCCCAACAACTCATCATTTGGATGAGGGGGGCTTCTTTCTTGAAAATTTTGGAGAACCGGACGAAGAACTGGCCTACCACTTCGTAAGAGTAGCGTCGGTTGAAGGTGAACCAAAACCCATCGCATTCGTGGTTGAGCCGCAAGCGGAGGCGTCCATAAGGCTTGAGCTGCCGGGCGATGACCCGGATATGGTCGTCCGTCACGTCGCAATCCACCGTCAGGGTCAGCGTCACTTCCTGGCCATGCCGGCGGATGTCCCGCATCTGCTGGAAGGCGTCGCCTTCCGTGTCGCCCTTGAGGCCCCCAGGGAAGGGAAAATAATCGTCGTAAGGATAAGGCCAAGTGCCCTTGCCCTTGGGCTTGTGCGCCACCGAGGCGCGCTTGGGCCAGCCCCGGTCGTAGGGGTAATAGCAGTACATGAGGTTGATCGCCCGGTGGGGACGGCCGAGCGTGGAAAGAATGTAATCCTGGTGGACATACTCGCCCCGCTCACTGCCGTCGCCCAAGTCGACTGAGCAGGCAGCGGGGCTCAGTGAGACCCGGTAAAGCGGGGATGAAATGGGCTTGAACGCGGTCATTATTTTTCCTTTTTCACGCAATAAAATAAATCGTGGATACCTTTACCGCCGCTTTCACGCACCGTGTCATGGCGCACGATTTTAAAACCAGCCAAGTCAAGCCACCCTCGGTAGGTCCTCCCGTCAGCGTGGCTCCAGAACATCTCCGCCCCGAACCAATTCTTTTCCCGGCCGGTCCAACGTCCATGGCCCAACATCGCGACGAATAAGCCTTGGGGCCTCAGCCAGCGGCTAATCCGCTTCAACAAGGGCGGCTGTTCCCCCAGGGGTAAATGAATAATCGAGTAAAAGGCCATGACCGCGTCAAAAACCCCGACCTTGAAGCGAAACCGGCTCATATCCGCCCGTTTAAACCGGCCTTCCGGGACTAGTCGCCTTGCCCTTTGAACCTGAACATCGGAAATATCGACTCCCAGGTAATCATGTTTCCCGGCCAAATGCTTCGCGACCGGGACGCCCATCCCACAACCCAGCTCAAGGACACGCGACCCGGCTGGAAGCCTTTGATCGATCCACCGGAGCCAATCCTTCATATTCTTGGAATCCGGCCCCCGTCCCCGGTCGTCCCGGTAACGGCGGGAAACCTTATTGTAACCCTGCCGGACGGTGGTCTTGGAATTCACGGCCCAAATGATAAATCATCGGGGGCCATTATCTTCATCTAATTTTCGAAGGACAAAGGAAAAACCGGATGGATTCGGCCTGGAAATAAGCTGGACGACTTTCCCTGTTTTTTCCCGAACGAATCTCAATCCAAAACCCGCGCGGAGAATACTAAAGTCTCCTTCTTGGGCATCGGGGGTTAAAACGTACTCCTTGAGATCGGACTCCGTTCGGGCGACGAGTTGTCCATCCCTGTAAAAAAGGGTGGCTTTCTCCCCCACCTTGTGCCCGACTTTCCCCGAAACGCTTTCATACAGGTATTGGCCCAAATAGGGCTTCAACCGTTCCTCGGAGTTGAATTGGCGGACCAATCCCACAACCCACTGAGCCGCCAAGAGCAGGCCGATTGAAAAAACCAGGAGAGTAAAGATTTTAGGTTGAAAGCGTTTGGAGGACGTTCTCTTCTTCAATGGCCGCTCTCCCTGAAATTTTGAGTTTCGATTAGGGAGCGGTTTTAGGCCACTGGTCCTTGGGAACGTCCTTGTAAACCTCATCTATCTTCTGGAACCCGTCGGCGATGACGGTGGAAACCAGGTTGTCCTTGGTCACGGGGATCGGGTCGAGGAAATAGCTGGGCACGTCTTTCTTGCCGTTGTTGGTGACCGCTCCCTTTTCCAAGGGTTCTCCCTTGGCCAGCTTCATCGCGATTTCAGCGGCTCGGGCGGCCAGGAACCTGACGGGCTTGTAGACGGTCATGGTCTGGGTCCCCGCCACGATGCGCTGGCAGGCCGCCAGCTCGGCGTCCTGGCCGGAGACCAGCACCTTCCCGGCCAGTTTCTGCTCGGCCAGGGCCTGGATGCTACCCCCGGCCGTCCCGTCGTAAGAATCCACCACTGCGTCCACTTGGTTGTTCGTGCGGGTGAGGATGTTCTCCATGTTCTTCAGGGCGTTCACGGCGAGCCAGTCATTGGACCACTGGTCGCCCACGATCTTGATGTCCCCCTTGGCGACCAACGGGTCCAACACGTTGCGCTGGCCTTTGCGCACGAGGATCGCGTTGTAATCCGTCGGCGCCCCGCCCATGAGCACATAGTTGCCCCTGGGCTTGATCTTGACCAGGGTGGAGGCCATCAGTTCCCCCACCTTCACGTTGTCGAAGGAAACATAGGCGTCCACGTCGCAATCCAGGATCAGCCGGTCGTAGGAAAGGACCGGCACGCCCATCTTGTGGGCGGCCTCCACGATGGTCGCGCAGCTTTTGGCGTTGTGGGGAATGACCACCAGGCATTTAATGCCCTGTGTGAGCAGGTTCTCGGACTGGGAATTCTGCAGGGCGTCGTTGGAGTCGGCCGACTGCACCAGCACCTCCACCCCCTGCTGATTGCATTTAGCCGTGAAGACGTCCCGGTCCTGGGCCCAGCGGGCCGCCCGGAGGGTATCCATGGAAAGCCCGATCTTATAGGCGTATTTCTGCTTCTTCGCGCAGCCGAATAGGAGCAGGAGGCTTGCCACCAAGACGTATAAGACCGAGCGGGATTTCATTTCGGGCCTTTCAACATCTTTCATTTTCCGCAAAGGGAACTCATTGTATCGGGAGGATTCGAATTAGGAAAGTTTGGAATAGCACCCTAACACCTGAATTTTTCGGGGAAAGTTTAAGCAAGTTTAATTGGATTTCCCCAGTGTCAAACGGCGGTAAAAAAACTTCAACTTTATTGACGTATCCGGTTTCTTTTGAATTTATAGTGATTCCCTCTTGATCATTTATGGTGGGGAGAAAAAATGTCCAATTCGCACTTTCGTTTATTGCTGATTTGCGGAGTTATCGCCATGACCAACGTTTCCCACGCCGTGGATGACACCTGGGAATCCCCGGCTGAAAAGGTAAAGGTGGACAAGAAAATCGGCGAAATTGAGGCGGTCATCCAAAAAGGCCCCTTCAAGGACGATTGGGATTCCCTGAAAAACTACCAGATCCCCGGGTGGTTCCAGGACGCGAAATTCGGCATCTTCATCCATTGGGGTCTTTATTCCGTCCCCGCCTACGCGAACGAATGGTACTCCCGCAACATGTACCAGCAGGGTGATGACGCCTTCAAGCACCACGTGGAAACCTATGGCACCCAGGACAAATTCGGCTACAAGGACTTCATCCCCCTTTTCAAGGCGGGCCATTTCGACCCCTCCCACTGGGCCAAGGTTTTCAAGGAGGCCGGGGCCAAGTATGTGGTTCCCGTGGCCGAGCATCATGACGGTTTCGCTCTTTATGATTCGGACTTCTCCCGTTGGACCGCCGCCAAGATGGGGCCGAAGAAGGATTTGATCGACATGGAGGACAAGGCCTATGAGGCCGCCGGACTGATGCCGGGCGCCTCTTCCCACCGCGCCGAGCATTGGTGGTTCATGAGCGGCGGCCGCAAATTCGACTCCGACGTGAGGGACCCCAAGTACCAGGACTTCTACGGTCCCGCCGTGGACGACGATTCCTCCCCCAACGACGAGTACCTGCGCAACTGGTTGGCCCGTTCCTGCGAGATCGTGGACAAGTACCGGCCCCGCATCATGTATTTCGATTGGTGGGTGGGAGAAAGGACGGTCTTCGCTCCTTATTTGAGGAAATTCATGGCCTATTACTACAACCGGGCGGTGGAATGGAAGAAGGAGGTCGTCCTCTGCACCAAGGACAAGGCCTACGTGCCCGGTACCGCGGTTCAGGATGTGGAAAAAGGGGGGCTTCCCGACATCAGCTCCCGGGCCTGGCAGACGGACACTTCGATCAGTTGGAAATCCTGGGCCTATCTCAAGGACGACTCCTTGAAGGACACCGGATTCCTCATTCGCACCCTCATCAACGCGGTCTCCAAGAACGGGAACCTGCTCCTGGACGTGGGACCTAAACCGGACGGAACGATTCCCGAAGACCAGGAAAAAATCCTCCAGCAGATCGGATCTTGGCTTAAGACCAATGGGGAGGCCATCTACGGCACCCGTCCTTGGGTAGCCTATGGGGATGGCCCGACCGCCGATACCCAGGGAAAATTCAGCGAATCGGACGTGAAATACCAGGAAGGGGACGTGCGCTTCACCCGCAAGGGCAACTTGCTTTACGTTTTCTCCCTAGTGCCTCCCACAAAACCCTTCACCATCCCTAAGCTGGGCTTGAAAGCCGCTCCCGCCCTGAAGGTAAGCGCGGTTTCCCTGCTGGGTTCCAAGGAACCGGTGAAATGGGAAAGGACGGACCAAGGCTTGACGCTCCCGCCTCCCAGCCGGTCTTCCAGCTATCCCGTGGTTTACCGGCTCACCCTCTCCGGTGCGGCCCGGGGAAGCCTCACCCTCCACACCCTAAAAATGGGACTCACCGCCGGAACCGTGATCCAAAATTACGGAGAGAGCGAATGGAAGGAGCCGGTTTCCCTCTCCGTCGGGGGCAAGGAAGTTTCCATGCGGGACGTGGCCGTGGGGGCCAATGGGACTGAGGAGGTCCAACTCGATTTCCAAGCGAGGAACCCCGGGCTTTACCAAGTTTCCCTCAACGTACCCCTGCAATCCCCCCTCACGGCCCGGGCGGCCCTTCCCGCCATGAATTTGTCGGGCGAATGGCTGTTCAACAAAGGGGATAACGCGGGTTGGAAAAAACCGGGGTTGGATGATTCGGCTTGGCAGAAAGTCAACCTTCCCGCCCAATGGACGGATTATGGTTACAAATGCGACAACTGTTTCGCCTGGTACCGTAAGCACGTGACCGTTCCAGCCGAGTGGAAGGGGCATGCCATTCTCCTGCCTTTGGGCAAGATTGATGACACGGACGCGTCTTACTTCAACGGCGTCAAGATCGGCCAAACCGGGGAATTCCCCCCGAACTTCAAGGGATTTTGGGACAAACCCCGCCAATATGAAGTGCCGGCAAAACTGATCCATTTCGGGGGAGATAACGTGGTTTCGGTCAGGGTTTTTAACGCCTACGGAGGCGCCGGGATTTATGACGGTCCCCTGGATCCTGTGGAAGTGAAGTAAATCCCGAGGTTAAGTTGTCATCTTGGGCGAAGTAAAGGATCTTTGTGTTGTTAAACAAAGATCCTTCGGCGGAACCGCCTCAGAATGACATCTCTTGAAAATTAATCTCTAAACCTTTTATTGCCCCGGTGGGAAGAGCACCAAGAAAACCGTGACGACCGCCAGCAACCCACCCACGAGGGAGAGTATCACGTCCACGGCGCTTCGCGTTGGACGCTCCCAAACGGGTTTGCTGAAGAGTCCGAAAACCGCCCCGCTGGCGAACCCAAACCCATGCGCGGCGTTGTCCGCCCCGATCATGAACCCGAAAACCATGGTGTAAAGCGCCCATTTCACCATCATGTCGCGCACATTCCGGCCGGTGGAGGTGCCGTCCCGGTGGCCCCAGCCCGCGGCAAAACCGATGAGTCCCATCAAGGCCCCGGATGCCCCGATTCCCACCCCCCGCAGGCCCATCATCTCGCTGCCCAACCCCGCGATGATTCCCGTCACCATGAAAATGAAAAGAACCCGTCCTTTCCCGAAAACCTCCTCGAATTGGGGCCCGATCTGTTGGAGGGCGATTAAATTGAAGGCGATATGCCATAAACCAGCGTGAAGGAAAATATAGGTCGAGAGCCGCCACCATTCTCCTTCCATGACCGCCGGCGGGTAATTTCCCCCGAATTCCACCAAGACGGAAGGGTTCATGCTAAAAAAAGCCATCCCACCCTGCGCCAGCATGGTTCGCAGGTAGCAGATGATGATTCCCATGGTTAAAAGCGAGCTGACGGACCGGACATGGGGGGCGATCAATCCCAGCCGACCGAGCATTTCGATGAACCGGGGGGAAAGGGCTTTGCCGCAGTTGGAACAGGTCCGGTTCGACCGGTCCTGGACGTTCCCACAATGGGGGCAGATCTTGTGCTGGTAGGTGATCTGGTTGACCGTCTGTCGCGCGTTGTTCTTGGAGGCTTTCCACGAATCTCGCCAGGCCATGAGCTTCCACCGGGTGCGGACGGGGTTCATCCCCACCCAGGACCCCAGGGCGGTGAGGAGGTCAATCCAATCCTTCCGGCCCTTCTCGTCAAAATCGGGCATGTTCGTCCTCCAGGACAGGTCTTATTGATTCACTTTGTGGTTGGAGAAAATAACCTCAAACCGGGTTTTATTGGGACCCGGCTTGCCGTCCCAACTCTTCTCGTGGAAGGAGAACGACTCGGGCAGACGCAGGCCGTCGGGGGATTGGTACTCCATGTCAAAATATTCGCGGACTTTTTGGGCCGGAACATCCACTTCGAAGGATTTCAAGACCCAGCCCCTTGGGTAGTCCTCCCAGACCGGCTTGAGGCTGTAGGCGTAACCTCCAAAGGCGAAATCTCCTCGGGTGCATTTCTCGCCCTTGTCGAACATCAGGGTGAACCTGATGGGCTTTCCCTTTGAGTCCTTCCACCGCTGGGATACCTTGAACCCCTCGGCCGTCTGGTCCACGGTGCAATGATGCTTTTCGATGTTTTCCGGGTTGAACAGAGGATTGGAAACCATGCCGCCCCAACCAAGGGTGAAAACCCGCATCAGGTTTTGGAACCCGCGGATCAGGTCCAGGGCCTTGGCGTCGAATTTTTTGTCACCCACCCGGTGATAGGGGGTGACGTTGAATTTCCAGAGACCCGGAGGCAGATAAGAAAGGGCGAACTTAACTTGGTCCAGCCCTTTGGTCCTGGGGTCGTTGGGCCCGAACTTCCGGCTGGCGACGCTCTTCAAGTCCTCCCAGTAGCCAAAAGTGAGCTCGCACTGGAGGTTACGCAGGCCTTCCCGGTAAAGGCAATAATAATGACGGTTGAGGCGCAGGAGCAGGTCCGCATGAGCGGGTTGGGGTTTGGCTTGGGCAAAATTCGCCAACAAAATAAAGGGAATTGTGGTGATGACTCTTTTGAACAATTTGCGAATCCTTTTTTTAATGTTTGTCATTGCGGGCCTCGAATTTCGAGGCGAGGCAATCCAAGTTCATGGGTGGTGAAAGTTTTTATAATGGTTTTCAAGAAACGGCATATTTCAGCTGAGGTTGTTTCGTCATAATCGCTCGCCTATTCGGCGGGCATTCCTCGCAATGACCGTAACTAGATATCAATTAGAACCTATTTTTATCAAGCGGCGGGTTTTGCCTAGCGAAAAATAAAAAAAGCCCTTGGATTTTCATCCAAGGGCTTTTGAACCGCGCCCTTTTTGCGAAGATTGGCGTTGAAGGGCGCTCCTTTCGGAGTCGGTTGCGAAGGGTTACTTCGCGGCTGGCGTGGCGGCAGGGGCCGGCGCGGCAGCGGCGGGCTTCTCCTTCTTGACTTTCTTCATGTGCTTGCTCTTATGGCTGACCTTTTTGGTTTTGACCACCGGAGTGGCCGCCGGGGCGGCATCATCCGCCAAAACCAGGCCGGTCGTGCTGCCCAAGAACAAGACGGTCATCAAAGCAACGATGAACTTTTTCATTTAAATCCTCCAACCCTTTCGGGTTTTGATTTTTGGGCTTTTACTACATCCCACCATTGAGACGGAAAGGCCTCTCAAAAAGTTGCATTAAAAAAAGGGATGATTTAGCCGCTTTTTCGCGAAATTAACTTTGTCACCATCCACATCCCTTTATGGAAGCGTTTATAATGATTCATCTCGGCGAAACTGAACCTCCAAGGACTCTCCATTGGCGCGTTTACTCTTCCTAGTAGTGTTCCTCGCTTTTACCGGCCCCTTTTCCAACACCTGGGCCGATTCCAAACCCACCTCCACCCCAACGGAATCGCCAACACCTTCCGGCACCCTTACCCCCACCGCCACACCCATGTCCACCGTTGTCGCGCCATCCTCAGCCCCCTCCTCAGCCTCCTTGGGTTCCTATAAGCCCGAACCGAAACATTCTAAGTCTAAATGGTTTTCGCTTACGGATTTAGGCGTGGCCTTGCCTCTCAGTCCTAACATGAGCAGGTATTACGGGATCGGGTTTAACGTGGATATCTGTTCCGGCTACCAATTCTCCGACAATTTCTCGGGTTTACTCGATGTGGGCATCGATCATTTCGACTCGCGGAACACGGCATTGACGGGCGACAATAACCTCACCATGGTCGCCCTATCCTTTTTGGCCCGGTATACCCTGAACGGCACGGGCTTAAGCCCTTACGTTTTCTTGGGCCCTGGGGCGGTCTACAACGAGAACCGGAGCAACAACACCGATGGATATGACCCCTATACCAATAATTTCAATTTCCCGGTGAATGGCTACAACGTGAATTTCCTAGCCGAAGGAGGACTGGGGCTGGAATATCACTCTGCGGATGGATTCGCGTTATTCCTGCAAAGCAAGTTGATCTGCGATTTTGTCACTGCCGATTTCGCCGCAAAAACATTCACGGACAGCCCCAATCTTCTATGGCCCATTCAATTGGGCTTCTCGCTGGGAATTTAAGGAGTGGTGGGGCATCCTGGATTCGAACCAGGGACCAAGGCATTATGAGTGTCACGCTCAGGAGCCCCGAAAATCGCTCGTGTCATTCCGAAACCCTTTCGCTGAAAGGGTTTCACTTCATGCAGTGACTTGCTCTACTTTCCTTTTTTCGGCTTTTGTCATATTCGTGTCATTCAACTCTTTGGCCCGTTGGATCGCCGCTAGGCGGTCCTCCCGGTCCACACGGTCGTACTTACGGAACACCGCGTGAGTCTTGTGGCCCGATATCGACATGATGACCGAATCGTTCACCCCCGCCTTTCGAAGGTTCGTCACCGCGCAATGCCGAAGGTCATGGAAGCGAAAATCCTCGATCCTGGCCTTCCGGCACGCCTTCTTAAAGGCGGTCTTAATGCTTCCGATGCTTTGACCTTTCCAGGTAAAAACACAGGAGTTCCCGATGGTCCGGGGAATCCCCTTCAGGAGGTCTATCAACTCCTCCGTCAAAGGCACTTCCCTTTTCTCCTGGGTCTTGGTGTCCTCGGCCTCAAGCAGGATTACCCCGTTCTTGAAGTCGATCTGTTCCCACCGCAAACCCAAGATTTCCCCGCAT
>DATKOC010000225.1:0-4963 GCA_035524855.1 bacterium | reverse complement strand
TTCAATCGCAAATCGATTTTCATCCTTTGGCTCTTGTTCCTTTCCCGCCCGCCATCTCTTTATCCCCTCCAAACTCCCGCGCAAGGAACACTTTATGTCTATCCCTCGCCGGCGACCGGCGACCGTGCCCATGTGGTTTATTCCATGCCCGGGAGCGGAACCTGCTTTTTGTGGGTCTATAACGAGGCGGGGGACTTGGTGTTTCAAACCCAGGAAAAAAAACTTCCTGGCATCGAAAAAACCACGCTTAATCTCTTCTATTATCACAAGGGAATTTACCTCTGCCGGGGCATGTTGGAGCTTGATTCAGGGGATAAAGTCAACCTGAAAGCCTTCAAGTTCATGGTGATCAAGTGAGGGATATAAGCAGTTTTAAGTCCGCGGTTCGAACTTTGAAGTTTTGGGCTATTTTCGGCCAGGGCCGAAAATCATCATTCACTTCGAACTCAACACTTCGAACTTCAAACTTAACCATTCATTTCCCAATTCGCTTTATTCCTCTACTCATACTGCCATTTCCTTCATGCGTTTTAAGCCAACCTACTTATTACACGACCTTCAACGTTCCCTACCCGATGGAAAACCTGGGCCATTCGGCCCGGGCCATGGCTATGGCCTCGGCCTTCACCTCCGCCGAGGGGGATCTCTCCTGCCTTTATTGGAATCCCGCGGGACTGGATGGCATTCCATCCCCGGAATTGTCCCTCCTGCACCAGGATTGGATCAGCGGCATGGCCCAAGAAACCCTCGCGATGGCCTTGCCCACCGAAAAAGCCGGGACCTTTGCCCTGGGACTCAACGCTTTAAACTATGGAACCCTGGATTCCTATGATTCCAACGGAACCTTGACCGGCTACGAGCACCCTTACAGGGCCACCTTTTCCTTCGGTTGGGGCGGCACCCTGCTCCATTCCCTCTCGATCGGCCTGTCGTCGAAGAGTATTTATCAATCCTTCGCGGCGGACGACTCGGGTTTTTCAACCGCCCTCACGGCCGGCGTGATTTGGCGGGCCCTCGCCTCCCTTCGGATAGGCGCTTTTTACACCTTTTTAAACGAGGGATATCCCCCTCAGCAGGGAATCCTCAAGATCGGGGAAACCTGGGCTTTTTCCTTAATACCCCACAATCCCACCCTCTTTCTCCTCGATTTCGCGCTTCCGCCTGACGGCGTTTACCTCATCCAAACCGGGTTCGAACAACCCCTCTTTTCGTTTTTCTTTGCCCGGCTGGGATACCAGCAGGAGCTTCGCGACAACCAGATCGGGGGTTTCCGGGGTCTCACCGGCGGGTTTGGGTTTGAAATAGAAGAGTTTGACTTGGATTACGCCTTTATCCCCGAGGGTAACCTGGGATCCACGCAAATGCTGGGCCTGACCTATCATTTCCCCTCGGATAAGCCTAAAACTCCCGCTCCTCCCCCCTCCCCGGCCCCAACACCATCGTCGCAGGTATCGTTCAAGCCTCCTGCGGAACTAAATCCTGCCGACCGGGTGGTTCAAGTGGAAGTCCACTTCGAATTACCCAATGGCCCGGCTTCGAGCGCCGCCCCACCCACGCCGGATCTTGAGAAAAGGCTGGAATTAGCCGGCCAAAGGGTCCAAACCAAGCCTAAGGACGCCGCGGCCTGGGTGGATTTGGGAAATCTCTACTGGAAAGTGGACCGTCCGGAATACACCGTTCAATGCTTCGAGGAGGCCCTCAAACTGAATCCCGCCAACCGGGAGTTGGGGGCCTGGCTGGAACGCTACCGGAACCTGGACAAAAACCCTATAAAATAAGCTGTTCCCGCCTGGGGGTCGTTTGGAATAATCGAGCTCCCACGATCACTATATTGAGGAGAAGGATGGCCGACGAAAAACAGTTGGTCGAAAAAATATTGGCAGGGGACCTTGGGGCCCAGACGGCCTTTTACGAGGAAAACGCCAGGCGGCTCTATCCCATCTGCGTGCACTTCCTGGGTTACCAGGACCCGGAGGCCCAGGACATCGTCCAGGACACCTTTCTGATCGCCTTCGGGAAACTGGCGGAGTTCGAGTTCCGCTCCAGCCTTTATACCTGGCTCTCCCACATCTGCGTGAACCTCTGCTACGAGCGGCTTCGCCGGAGAAAGCGGGTCTTGGCGGCCGAGGAAACGGACCTGGAAAAATTCCTCCACTCCCGCGTGGCCGCCCAGGAGGACCAGGGGCGCGAGGAAGAGGAAAAGAAGGGGCGGCTGGAGCTCCTGCGGCGGCTTATCCGGAATATGGGCGAGAAATGCCGCGGGATCCTGGAACTGAGGGACCAGAAGGGCGAGAGTTACGTCAACATCGCCAGGATCCTCAAGATCCCGCCGGGAACGGTGATGTCCCAATTGGCCCGTTGCCGGGAGGCCCTGCGGAAGCTTTTAGAGAACGAGAAGGATGGTACGACGTTGTGAGCGACCTGATCGAGGAATATTTTAAGAGGGACCTGACCGAGGAAGAGGAAGCCCGTCTGGCCGAAAGTCTGGCCTCCTCCCCTGAGGACGCGGGGCGTCTAGCCGAGGGCCTGGCGCGGATGTACCATGCCTCGGGCCTGCCCGAGCCCGTCTGGCCAGGCGGAACCCCACCTTGGAAACAGCCGCAAAGCTGGGTTCAAAAGCCCATCGTCCCCCTGGCCCTCCTGGCCTTGGGGTTGGGCTTCATGGCCTACAAGTGGTTCACCTATGTTCCCCAGGCTTCCCTTGCCCCGCGCGTCCCCACTATCCCGGCGGCCCCCCGGGAGGAATCGCTTCAAAAAAATCGGGACATTCCCGAATCCCTTCCCCTCCGCAAAAAATCCCCGGCGCGGATCGAAGTTCCCTCCCCGACCGACCATCTGGTTGCTCCTCCCGACCGGAATCCCTCGGGACACGTCTATGAGCAATTGTCCATCGTGGTTGAGCCTAAGGCGCCCGGCCTCGTAACGGTCCGTGTAAAGGACGCGAACGGGGTGGAAATCCGGGACCTCTACGCCGGCATCATCCCGGCCGGAAAACGGGTCTTCACCTGGGATGGAAAAAAGGAAGATGGCCAGCTCGCGGCCCCCGGCGTCTATACCTTGGAGCTCCAGTCAGGCCAGAAAATCATGCGCCGCGAGGTTAAGGTCGAGGGCAATTAAGGGAAGCGATTCCCCTTGTTTCCCGCGCTTGAAATTCCCCTAAAAAAGCAAAAACCCAAGGAGCCTTTTGGCTCTTGGGTTTTTTGTTGCCGAGGGGGAAAAAGGGGGGGAAGCAGCTTGCGTCCGGCCGGATCAGCCCCGTTTAGTGGACGATCTTGATCTTGAGAACTTGGCGTTGCACGATACCGCCCTTCGCGGGATCGAGGGAATCCACCAACGCCAGGTAAAGGCCGCTGGAAAGCCCGGAGGCGTCCCAGGTGGCTTGGTTGGAGCCGGAGGAGCTTTGCACCGTCGCCACCAGTTCACCGGCCACGGTGTAGATCCTGGCCCTCAAGGTAATCGGCACGGTCGACCCGCTCTTGAAAGTCGTTACTGTATTCCCCCCCACCAGGGCGTTCGGGTCCGCGGTCACCACGCCATAAACGCCGGACGTATTCACGTCCCTCACCGTCACTTGGTTGGTGAAGACCGATTCCCCACCGCTTCCGTCCGCCGAGTGGATTTCCACGAAATACTGGCCGCTTCCAACGTAGGCGCCCGAATCATTCTTGCCGTCCCACGTCACGGTCACGCCGTTGCTTAAACTCATCACCAGTTGGGTCGGGGTGGAACCCGCGTTGCCGGTCGGCTCGATGACACCCGAGGACATGACGACGCCCGTGATGGTGGCTTTGCCCGGGTCATCGACCCAGGCGTAAAGGTGGCGGACTACTTCCCCGGTTTCGTTGTAAACAAGGATCGTGGTCTCGTAAAGCGTGCGACTCACCATGACCTGCTGGGAGGTGCTTCGGACCGATCCCAGGGAGTCGATATTGTCGATCTTGAGGGTATAAACCCCGTTAGGCGAAGGATTCCCGGCGGCGTTCGAGCCATCCCAGGTCCCTATGTAAATCCCATGGAAATAGAGGTCCACGCGCCCGGTGGCCCCGGTAAGGCTGGTGATCGTGTTGGAGGCCTTGAGGGACACGCTGTCAATGGGCTGGGAGAAGTCCTTCACGAGGACGGTTTTCACCAATTCTCCGGCTTCGTTATAGACCCCGATCCTCACGGTGTATTGGCCGGTGATGGTGACGGTGACGCCCGAGGAAACCGGGCCCCCGCCGCTCCAGAGGGCGCTGGCGTTGTTGATGATGGAGGTTCCTCCTGAAAGCAGGTCGTTGACCTGGGCCATATAGGTCAGGCTGTAGGAACCGGGCGCCAAGGGTGAGGGCATGGTCCAAGTCAGGATGGAGCCGGTTTGGGACGTCATGGCGCCGGCGGGCGTGACCCCGAAGTTTTGGAAGGTCAGGTTGGCTGGAAGCGTATCGGTCAAAACCAACCCCGTGGCGCCGCCGCCGGTAACCGTGAAACTGATGGTGTAGGTCAGGCTGTCCCCCGATTGGATGTCTTGGCTTGGGTTGACAGTTTTGTTGATAAAGACCTGCATCGTCGGGGTCATCGTCGGGGTGTTGGAAGCCGTCCAGGTGGCGGTCACCGTGGCGGTATTGGTCGTGGTCACCGTGGCTGTGTTGGTGGAAGTGTTGGTCGCGGTGTTGGTGTTGGTCCGTGTGTTGGTCACGGTGGCTGTATTGGTGGCGGTTCGTGTATTCGTGGGAGTGGCGGTGGGGGTGTTAGTGGCGGTTACCGTGGTCGTATTGGTCGCGGTATTGGTGCTGGTGAAGGTGTTATTGGGGGTGTCGGTCGGCGTCAACGTAGCCGTATTGGTATTCGTTACCGTGGCGGTATTGGTGGGGGTGTTGGTACTGGTGTTCGTGGCGGTTGGAACACCCGTGTTGGTGGGGGTGGGCGTGTCGGTCACGGTAGGAGTGTTGGTGGGGGTGCTGGGCTGGGTGGGCGTAGAAGTATC
>DATKOC010000224.1:0-7034 GCA_035524855.1 bacterium | reverse complement strand
CGATCATGGTGGGAACGTGGGAGCTTTTCACCGAGATGACCAGGTTTTGGTAGCCGAGGGACTCGATGAACCGGACATGCCGCAGGGCGGATTCCACGATGGCCTCCGCCGTGGGATGGCCGTATTTTTCCAGGAGGTCCTTTTCCAGGGAGCCTGAATTGACCCCCACCCTCATGGCCACCTTGTGCTTTTTGCACTTTTCCACCACCTGGGCCAGGCGGTCCATGCCGCCGATATTGCCCGGGTTGATGCGAATCTTGTCGGCCCCCTCGTCGATGGCGTCCAGGGCGATTTGGTAGGCGAAATGGATGTCGGCCACGAGCGGGGTGCGCATCTGGGCCTTGAGCTTGGAAACGGCCTTGAGGGACTTCTGGTTCTCCACCGTCACGCGGATGATCTCACAGCCCGCGTCCTCCAGGCGCTTGATCTGGTCGAGGGTCTCGTCCACCTCGTAGGTGAGGGTGTTGGTCATGGACTGGATGGAAATCGGGGCGTCGCCGCCCACCTTCACCTTCCCGACCATGACAGGCCGGGTCTTTCGCCTTTGGATTTCATAAAACTGTTCGGCCATCTTAACCTCTTAAAAACTTGATACATAAAGATGGCCTGCCTTGAGGGTCGCCGAAGGCGACTAGGGGCGGCCATTGGGGGCCTTGTTTGGAACCAGCTGCGAACCGCGAGCTGTCAGCCGCATTAGATTATCCGTGATGAAGTAGGCCGTTTCAAGCCAACAAAGGCCGGGAAATCACCGAGTGATGAGGAGCTTCATCACTTGGTGGGTTTCCGAGCCGCCGTTCTTAAAGTAAATCACTGCATAGTAAAACCCATTGGCGGGATGGAACCCCGTCTTGCCCCAATCCAAGGAATAAAAATGTTGCCCGGAGGTGGCGTCCAGGCCGTCATCCTCGAAGACCTTACGGTAAGCGGTGGTGAAAATCTTCAGTTTCACCTGGTCCAGGGACCCATCCACATTGTAGAAGAAGCCCAAGGGCGTTCCATCTTTCACGGGGTTGGGGAAAAGAATCAGGGGGGAATAAGGCGTTGGGGCGGACAAGGCGCAGGTGGGAAAAGGTCCCAGGCTTTGAATGGCAACGGTCACAGGGTTTGAAACCCTCGTCGTGACCCCGCCGGAATCTACGTTGTCCACCCGCGCCTGGTAGAGCCCGTCCGCGACAGTGTTCCCCGACTGGTTCGTTCCATTCCAGGCGGCGAATTGTTGGCCTTGATCCTCCAAATAAACTTGCCCAGAGACGCTTGTGAGGATGCCAGATAATAGTGTGAAATTGGTGATTGGTTGGGACAATTGCTGGGTCCAGATATCCTTCACCAGCCCGCCCGGACAGTCATAGACCGCCACATGGACCGTATAAAGCGCGGCCATGTTCATGTTCAGGGATGCAGTCTTGGGAGTCGCCAGGCCTAAGTAGGTCAATTGGGCGCTGTTGGCCAGGATTGCTCCCTGCATCACGTAACTATCCACCTGCGCTTGATAAGTCAGAACATAGGTTCCCACCCCTAAGGTTGGGAAGTTCCACGTCAGCGTCCTCGTCCCTACGTCCCAACTGCTGCTTCCCCCGGCAGGAATCGGCCCAGTGGCCACATAAGTTAAATGCGCCTGCAGGGCATCCATTACTTGCACATTGCTCGCCGAACTTCCCGTTACATTCAGCGTGAGGGTATAGGTAATGATGTCGCCGGAGTTCGCCGTTGACTCGGAAGCGGATTTCGCGATGTCCACGTCAGAATTGTATGTCGGCGTTGAGGTGAGGGTGGGTGTAAGCGTCGCCGTATTGGACGGGGTGGCGGTGAAACTTGAAGTAGGAGTTGAAGTGAAAGTGGCCGTGTACCAAGTCCCAGTGGGAGTGGGCGTAATGGTGGGGCTGTTCGTCGGGCTGCTGGTGGGGGTGGGCGTGTCCGTGTTGGTACGGGTGAGGGTCGGGGTTGAGGTAGCGGTGGGCGTCACCCCGGCCGCCGTGTAGAAGGCGATCTGGTCCAGTTCCAGGCTGTAGCTCCTTCCGCCGAACTGGGTGTCGAAATTCAAGCCAATGACATCCGTCCCCGCAAAGGTGGCCGGCAGCCCTGTTTGCGTTCCCCATCCGGCCTGGCGGCTCATCCAGGAAAAGGGGATTTGGTAGAAAGTCCACACCCCCGCCGGAGGGGTGAAGTTGATGCCGTAATCATTGAAATCGGTCACCGCCTGGCTGGGGAGGGTCACCCGGTAGGTATTCCCATCCCCGTAAGCCCAAAACTCGAGGCCGAGGATACCGTAGCCGCTCAAGTTGAAGGGCACCGGAACACCGGGACTCAGGTTGCTGTCGTACCCCGAGTAGGGCCCCGTGGAAACCATTGTCCCGCTCAACCGGACAGCGTAATTGGTGCCCGCCGCCCCCGTTGTCACCCCATATTGGATGTTGATGGTGCTGCCGTTGCCGTCTTGGTAGGTGTTCCAGGTTCCGCCCCATAGGTTAACGCGGTTGGGAGGGGCGCCGTCCCGGCTTAAGTCCTCGAAATCGTCCACGAGGGTGGCAGGGCCATAGCTGGGTGTGGCGGTGGAGGTGAAGGTGTTGGTGACCGTGGGGGTGATCGTGGGGGTGTTGGTTGGCTGGCCCGAGTTGGTGAACTGGATGACCGTGATGGAGTAAGGCTGGAAGGTGACGGGAAAGGCGTTGGAAATCCCCGTGAAGGTGACGGTGGTGGGCGCGGTGTCAGGCGCGGCGTGGTAAGGGGTTCCTCCCGAGGTCAACCATTGGTAATTGGTGGAGTTGAAGGTCCATCCCGTGGCGGTATTGTTCGGCGCGAAGGGCAGTCCGGAGATCCAGGTGTTGTAGGCGTTGGCCGGATTTTTGTTAACGACAATAAGGGAAAACACGCCGTCCGGACGGTAATCGGAATAAGCCGTGAGCAGTGAGGCGGGGGCGTTTTGCACGGTGGTGGAAATGAGCTGGTGGGAGGCCGTGTCGCCGCCCTTGGCCCAATCGCTGGTCACCATCTGCATGGCCCAATAGGTGGCCCGGGGCTGGTACTGGTAGCCGTCGTTGCGGATGTTGAGATATCCCAGGTCCCCGCCGGTGGCCGTGACGGTCCCGCTTCCCCCGTTCAAGGTATCCCAAAGATTGGTGAAACCCCGGTTGCCGAAATCCTTCACGAAATGCCCCAGCGCGTCCGCCACGAACAAACCATCGGCCAGTTGGAGTTGGAAATTCAAGTCGGACGGGTCGGAGTTGAATTCGCTCATGAGGACCGGGACGTTGGTGGGGTTCGCCACTCCAGCGCCGGTCAACCAGCCGTTCAATTGGGCGGGATAGGCGTCCAACGTCGCGGTACTGGCCAGTGCCGAGGAATAGGAATAAGGCTGGGACGCGGTTCCGTAATTGGGGTACCAGTGGTAGTCAATCGCGTTGAGGTCGGCAATGGCGCCTTCGGAGGCCAGGATTTCAATGAAATCCTCGACATAACTCTTCCCATCATACAGGTTCGACGTGTCCAAAAAACTTCCCGAAACGGGCCCGGTAATGATGATGGAAGGGTCCACCGCCTTCATGGCGTTGTAGTACTTAATGTAGCGCCTCACGAAATCCTGGGCGTTCAAGGGGCCGCCTGTTTCCCAATTGCCCTCGGTCTCGTTCCCGATTTGCCAATATTTGATCCCATATCCCCTCGTGACGTTCGCGTAGTAAACCCAGGAGGCCGCCTCGGAGGCGGTGCCGGTTCCCACGTTGACCGTGATCATGGGAATGGCCTGCGGCGTGAAAGAATGGATGTAAGTCATGAAGGATTCGAAATCGGTGCTGCCCGGCGGATTGGTGGTATAGAGCAGGGTCGAAGCCGGGTCGGTGGTGGATACCTCCGCCTGGGTCTGCACGGTGGAGGCGGCGTTGTTGACGGTGACCTGGGTTGCCCCGTTGTAAAGGGTGGCTTCAGCCACCGCGTAGGCGCCGCTCACCCCGGCGGAACTCGCGGTCATGAGAATCCGCCAATATTGGGCGGTAGTCCCGGGGAAGGTGACCCCTTGGGTGCCGCCCGTACCCGAATAAGTGCCCACCGTGTTCCAGTTTGTTTCGGAATAACCGCTTTGGAGTGGCGGGGGCCAGCCGGTAAAGGGCCAAGCCTGGACCTGGAAGGTGGCGGCAAAGGGGGTTCCCCAGACGATGGTCAGGGCGTTGGCCGTCGCGGTAGAGGAAAGGTCCAATTGGACCCATTGGTGGTTCGGAAAATCGGTATCCACGTTGGACTTCCAGGTGGTGGCCGCACTGCCGTCCGTCACGTGGGAAGGGGTCCCGTAACTGGAGGTGGTCCCCCGCCAGGTCTCGTTGCCCACGAATCCGTAGCTCCAAGAAGTCCCGTTCGGGACCCAGTAGCCGTTGGAGTCAAAAGAACCCGTCCCGTTCCAGTGATAATCGTCGGAAGAAGACCCGCCGGGATAGCGGATGAAGTAGTTCCCCGCCGCCTGTACCTTGGACTGGACGTTCATATTGTCCGTGGCGCTGATCCAGTAGGCCGCGTTATTGCCAAAAATACTGATGGGCACGAAGGAAGTGACCGTGGTTCCCGCGTTCACGGTGATGGTGGCGGGAAGCGTTTGGGCCAGAACCCAGGAGGTTCTAGAGGCTGTCCAAAAGCCGAATATCAGGATTCGGGCCAAGGATTTTAGAAATGACGCTTTTTTCAAGGCTCATCCGATCCGAGAAATTCGTAATGGAATTTCTGCGCTAAGTAAATCCCTGTTTCAAATGGTCGAGAGACTATGCCATCAAAAACATTAAAAATCAAACTTCAGTGGCGGGACAAGACTTGGGGTGAAAAAGCGTTTTAATCGGTATAAGGGATAAATAATCCCATCTTTGGACTAAAATAATCCCAATGGCTTCCGACCTTTCGAACCTATTCCCGGCCCGGTTCAATTCTTTTCTTTGGATAAAAAAAATTTCCCCCGGAGCCTGGTTCTCCTCTTTCTATTTTTTGGCTTTATTGCCGTGGCTGGGAAAGAACCGGCTCCTGGGCCTGGACGAGTCCTTTTACGCGAATGTGGCCAAGGCGGAGGTTCGCGACCACCATTGGCTTCCCCTCTACTTCCTCGGCCGCCCCTATTGGGAAAAACCCCCTTTGCTTCATTGGCTTCACGGCCTCTCCCTGGGTCTCGGAGGTCCGCCCGAGGCTTCCCTAAGGATCTGGTCCGCCTTGGCCGGGGCCTGGAGCCTTTATTTCATCTATCGTTTGGCCTCCCAGCTGGCCGGTGGCCCGTCCGGGGGAGTCGCCTGCGCCTTGCTTCTGGGACTGCAAAAACATTTCATCCTTTACAGCCGGTTGGCGACCATGGACATGGCGCTTCTTTGTTGCCTCCTGGGCTCA
Source organism: bacterium (assembly GCA_035524855.1). Classification (GTDB taxonomy): domain Bacteria; phylum Oederibacteriota; class Muellerivitia; order Muellerivitales; family Muellerivitaceae; genus DATKOC01. The sequence continues at coordinate 1,685 of DATKOC010000224.1, read as the reverse complement.
TGGTGGAAAATTTCGCAAGCCCTGGACTCCCCCCATTCCCAAGCCGGACACCCGCTTTTGAGGGCGGGGCTTTGGCTGGCCGCGGGAATCCTCGTCAAAGCCTGGTTTGGGTTGGTCCTGCTTCCCGCGGCGGGGATCGTTCTTTACTACCGGAAACCCTGGCCCTTTTCAAAAAGACAGCTCTTTGCCCTCTTCTTCTTACCTGGTTTGACGGCCCTCCTGGGTTGGCTGGCCGCCTATGCTTCCCTCTTTGGGAAATCCTTTTGGGATTGGGAATGGAACCACAACGTCTCGGGCCGCTTTTTCTCGGGGGGGTGGTCCTCCCCGGAAAACACCCGCTACCATTTGGACTTTTACGCCGATTTGACCCGCCAAGGGTTTGCTTACCTATGGCCCCTGTTACCCTTGGGGCTTTTCTCGTGGGTCCGGGCGGTTTGGGAGGATTCGCGGCGGAAACGGTTCGATCCTTTGAAAATCATCGGCGTCTTTTTTTTCTTTTATTACCTGTTTTTCATCCTCTGGGGCATGGCCACACTGATCAATTACCTCCTGCCCTTGTCGGGAGCCGCGGCGGTGGGCCTGGGTTTCCTGTTCCGCTCCCAGGGTAAAAACCAGGACCATTGGGCGGCCGTTTCGGCCTTTCTCTTGGCCATGCTCAACGGACTGACGGACAACCGCTGGGCTTCCCTCATCTTCCCCTTGTCCTTTGCTCCCTGTTTGTTTCCGCTCAATCACTTTTTACCGGGCCTAAAACCCTTTTGGTTCCGGGCGGGCGCTGTCACGCTCATGGTGACGGCCTCCTACGGTGCGTTGGACTATTGGCGCCATCCTCCGGACCCGAACCACGCTTGGGTGGCAACGGTCCTCGCCCATCCAGCCCGTTACCCGGGAGAACCCTTGATTTTCGTCGGGGAAAACACGGACGCGAGGGCCTTGGAGTTTTATTGTGATTACCGGATCCAGGCGGTCGACGATCTGCCCCGCCAGCGACCCAACGAGGCCATTCTTTTTGGGCATGAAAAGGAGGCGGTATTCTTCCCCGCCCTTCGGTGATTTTGTCCGGGAAAACGCTTAGCGCTGGATGAGGACCTTCATGACCTTCTGGCTCAACTGCCCGCCGCGGTTCCAAACCACGACGAAATAGTACAGGCCGTTGGCCAGGTTGAGGTTAGTCGCCGAAAAATCCACCCCATAACGCTGGGTCCCTTGGCTGGTCGGCAAGCCGTCGTCCTCGTAAATCTTTCGGTAGGCCACTGTATAAATCTTTAACTGGACTTGATCAGCGGCTTGGTCGTTCTGGTAGCCGAAACTAACTCCGGAGCTTGGATTCTGGGGATCGGGCCAAGGGTTTGGATATGTAACATAATTATTTGACAAAATTGGGGTAGGCGTGGGGGTGTTGGTGGGCGTGGCGGTTACCGTGTTGGTGGGCGTATTCGTGGGAGTGCAGGTGTTCCCGGGCAGGCCACAGGCCGTCGGAGTGAGTGTGGCCGTGGAGGTGGGGGTGGCCGTTGGCATTTCACAAACATTGGCGTTAAAACCGCTACTGTAAAAAGGAACGCCCCCTGTCCTCAACTCATTTCCCGCCTCAATGTCATCCAAATACCAGGAAGGCTGGATAAAGCACCTCGATACGCTGTCGTTAATAAAAGCCAGGATATCGGTGTTGTTGAAGACAGTGATGG
>DATKOC010000223.1:0-9286 GCA_035524855.1 bacterium | reverse complement strand
TTATGTCTATGGGTCGGGGAACTACAGCTTTTTGGACATTCTCGCCAACGCAACCATCTCTATCACGGGAGGGACTGGATATTACGTGTTGGGGGAGGCATTTGGGCGTGACATCACCAAGTGAGCCTTGGTTTTTGGTTGATTCTTCCTTGGAAAAATCGTCCACCTATCTTTTAATTCAAGCTAGACCAATGGCTTTTTTCCATTCGGGGGTGGGGTCGATTAACCGCCGGGTTTGAAGATCAAAGAGCCCGAAAGTTAATTCCAGTTCGGTGGCCACTGTCCCGTCCTCTTTCAGCATTTCCTGCCGGAAACGGCAAATTTTGCCCCTGGAATCCTCCGGCTGCACCGTGATCCCGATCCTTTCCCGCAATGTGATCTCCCGCCGAAACTTTACCGCCAGTTCCAGGATGACTGGACCCTTCTGGAATTCCCTCACTTCCTTGTGGCCATAACCGTTGCAGGTAATGAATTCCCACCGGGCTTCCTCGAAAAGGGTCAAATAGGCCGCGTTGTTCATGTGCCCGAAGCTGTCCAGGTGGGACTCGCGGATGATCACCGGATATGTGAATGGGGAAGGGGCCATAGCCTCTCTCGGGCCTTGGTGGGCCAGGGATGAAAAATGAATCCCGCGGTGGTTACAAACTCTTTTCGTAGATGCGGTACTTCTTGATGATTTTTCCACCCATGGCCGAGATTCCGCTGTTGATACCCTCGTTGTCCTCGAGGGTCCAGGAGAGCTCCCCGCCCTTGATCTTACGTTTTTTGCCCGTTTTCAAGGCTTCCAGGTAAAGAAGGGCCTCGAGCCCCTTGTTCCGGTATTCCGGAAGGACGCCCATGGCCATCTCGCGGGTGTCGTCGATCTTGCTTAAGCCGAAGAGGAAGGTGAAAAGGGCAAAGGGGGCCTCCTTCGAAAAAAGCTCCCCGTTCATTTTGATCAACAGCTGGTTGACGTCCGGAACCACCAGGTTGAAGCCGATGGCCTTGCCGTCCACTTCCGCGAAAACCACGAAGTCGGGCCAGACGATGTCCTTGAGCTTCTTGACCTGGTAGTTGAATTCCTCGTCGGTCATGGGCACGAACCCCCAGTTCTTCTCCCAAATCTTGTTGTAAAGCTCCTTGAGGACCGCCGCGTCCTCATAAAGCCTTTTCATGTTGAGGGGGCGGACGGTAATGCGTTCCCGGCGCATGGTTCGCTCGACGATTTTCACGATACGCTCGGGCATGGGGATTTCCGCCGAAAGGTACCAAGCGTAAAGATCCTTGGCCTTGGCATAGCCCGCCTTCTCGGCCAGCTGGAGGTAATAGGGCGGGTTATAGGTCATGGCGATGCGGGCGGGGGAATCATAGCCTTCCAGGAGGAAGCCGAAATAATCATCGTTGGAGGTGAAGCTGGCGGGGCCCCGCAGGCACCGCATGCCCTCGGCCTTGAGGAACTTCTCGGCCTCCTGGAAAAGGGACTCGGCCACCGCGGGATCGTTCACGCACTCGAACCAGCCGAAAAAGCCGACCTTGTCGTTCCAGAACTTGTTGAAGTTGTCGTCCACGCTGGCGGAGATGCGTCCCACGATTTGGTTTTTGTCGTCATAGGCGGCCAGTAGTTTGACTTTGGCGTGTTTCCAGAACGGGTTCTTGCCGGGGTTCAGGAGGCTGCGTTGGTCATCCAGGAAGGGCGGGACCCAATTGGGGTCCTTTTTGCCGTTGGTGACGTAGATTTTCCAGGGGAGGTGGAGGAATTCCTCGAGGTTTTTTTTGTTCCGGGGATCGATCTCGCGGATGGTGACGGTCATGGGCTCCTCCTTCAAGTGAAAGCGGATGATGATGGGGAATCGCGATGAGGGGAAATTAGACTATAAAAAGGCTTTTTTGGCAAATTACATTTGGGGAAATTGAGGGGTTTAGGGGATGATCCCGTACTTCTTTCCGACCTTCCGGAAACTCTCCAGGACGTGATCCAACTGGGCGTCGGTGTGGGTGGCCGTGTAGCTGGTGCGAATCAGGGTATGGTCGGGCGGGACCGCCGGGGAAACGACCGGGGTCGCGAAGACGCCCATCTCCCCCAACTCCTTGGTCATGGCGAAGGTCTTCATATTGTCACCCACCATCAGGGGGATGATGGCGGAATTGGTATTGAGGGTGTTCCATCCCATGGCCTTGAACTCGGAGCGCATGCGCTTGATGATGACCCAAAGGCGCTCCCGGCGTTCGGGCTCCCGCTTGATGATTTCCAGGCTTTTCAAGGCCGCCGCCGTGTCGGCGGGGGAAAGGCTGGCCGTGAAGATCAGGGGCCGGCTGTTGTGGCGCAGGTAGTCGATGACTTTGAACGTGGAAGCGATGAAGCCGCCGATGGAAACCAGGGACTTGGAAAAGGTACCCATCACCATGTCCACGTCCTTTTGGAGCCCGAGGTGAGAGCCGATACCCTCGCCCTGGGGGCCAAAGATCCCGAGGGAATGGGCCTCGTCCACCATCAAGCGGGCGCCAAATTTTTTCTTTAATTCCACGATTTTAGGCAGGTCGCAGAGATCCCCCCCCATGGAGAAAACCCCGTCGGTCACGATGAGTTTGGGGGCGTCCTTGTGGTTGGTCAGGACCCTTTCGAGGTCCTCCATGTTGCTGTGCTCATATTTGATGGTTTTCGCGTAGGAAAGCTTCTGGCCGTCCACGATGGAGGCGTGGTTTTCGCGGTCTGAAATAATGTAGTCGCCACGGGTGGCAATCGTGGAAAGGGCGCCCAAGTTGGCCAAAAAACCGGTGGAAAAAACGAGGGCTGATTCCATGTGCACGTAATCGGCGAGCTTTTCCTCCAACTCCACGCGGATGTCCAAGGTGCCGTTCAAGAAGGGTGAGCCGGTGCAAGCCGAGCCGTATTTGCGGATGGCCGTGATCATGGCCTCCAGCACTTCAGGGTGGGTGACGAGCCCGAGGTAGTTGTTCGAGCCCACCATGATCATCTTTTTTCCGCCGATGGTCACTTCCGTGCCCATTTGGGAGGTGTTGGGCCGGAAATAGGGATAAACGCCCGCCTTCCGAACCTCGTCGGCGGCCGTCCAGTTGTTAGCCTTGTCGAAGATGTCCATACGCCTCTTTGAGTGGCCGTATCCCCCGGGGAGGTTCGCGGCGATTACATCCCGAAACGAAACTTTTAAAAAGCGGGGCATTATAAGCATAGGCCCCCATGGTATTCAAACATTTTGCCTTTTTGAGGGGCTAAGCGGCCGGCGATTTCCCTTCAGGGGATTAAGGGAAATCGGTACTATACGAATCTCGTCAAAATTTGACTTTAGGGATGGTCATGAAATATTTTTCCCCCGCATTAATCACCGGCGCCAGCGGCTTCGTAGGAAGCCACTTGGCCGAGGCGTTGGCCCGCGCCGGAGTGAAGGTCCGCCTATTGGTGCGCAAAACAAGCCGCCTGCCTTTTACGATCACTCCTCAAACGCAACTTTGCTATGGGGATGTAACGGATCTGGATTCGGTCCGGAGAGCCGTAAAGGGCGTCAAGGTCGTTTACCACTTGGCGGGTATCCTACGGGGTTCCAATTTTGAAAGACTCAAATCCGTCAATGCCGAAGGGACAAGAAACGTTTGCCAGGCTGTAGAAGAGGAGGCCAAAGGATTCCGGAAATTCGTCTTTGTCAGTTCGCTCTCGGCGGCGGGACCCGCCCGGGAGGGGAGGCCCATCGAGGAAAGCGACCCCTGCCGGCCGGTCAGTGATTATGGCCGCACCAAGATGATGGGCGAGCAAATCGCCCTTTCCTACCGGAAGAAGTTTCCCGTCACGGTCTTAAGGCCTGCGGCCGTTTACGGGCCCCGTGAGGCCGACATCTTCGCCTATTTCAAGATGGTACGGCAAGGGGCCGTTTTCCTGCCCGCCTTAAGGCAGAAGGTCAGTTTTATCCATGTTTTGGATTTAGTGGACGCCATCGTGAGGGCCGCCCATTCACCTAAAGCCAAAGGAAACGTTTATTTTGTTTCCGACGGTAAAAGCTATACCTGGGAAGAGTTTTCGTCCTTCGCCGGAAGGGCGTTAGGAAGGAGTTATTTCACTTTCAAGGTGCCACTGGGTATCGTTAAAATGGTCGCCATCTTCGGAGAACTTGGCGAAAGATTGACTGGAAAAGCCACTATGTTGAACCTGGACAAGGTTCAAGAGGCTTATTACCCCATGTGGGTTTGCAGCACACGGAAAATCGAAAGGGAGCTGGGTTTTAAGCCGCGATTTGAAATTTCGCGGGGTATCGAGGATGCCGCCCGTTTTTACCGGTCCGCGGGATGGCTCAAGCCATAATTGAGGGGGAAAAATGAAGTTTTCCATCGCGCGAAAAATAGTCTGGTGTTTTGGAATCCTATCGGGGTTGGCCAGCGCCGTCTGGGCCCAAAACCAATGGATTGATTCCATTCTTCCCCCCGACCACCTTTTGGAAAACCTTCCCTGGATGGGCGAGGACGGCAAAATCGAAAGCAAGGGACTGTTTGACTTTGAGGACCTTCGTTCCAGCGGGCAAAAAGACCTCATCCTTATCTACCGCCAGTCGGTTCCCGTCAACGAACTCGACAAACCCCACAACCAGACGCTCGTCGTTTGTTTTTTCGACCCCAAGACCCAAAAGTACATCAAGAATTTCGAGGACGAGGGCGGCACGATTCAATGGGTCAAACTGCTCAGCGGCCCCACTGACAAGAAAGCTTCCTTGATCATGCAGAGGGATGACTTGAAGGGCAACCAGGTATTGAAAGGGTTCGCCTACTTGAACGGGGGTATGAAGCAGGTCCTGGAAGCCGTCGCCCCACATGTTTTCGTCAAATTCTTGGGCGGCCCGGATGGCCAGCAGATCGCTTGCTCCTCGAAAGAGGTTCCCAAGGACGCCGAATCCGCGGAACATGTATTTTCCTGGAACAACTTGAAGGACCAATTCGCCGAAGGGAAATCCCCCGGCATGGCTGGATGGACTGGCGCTTCCATCGAAATTCCCGCCGCCCCAGTGACCGAAGCCAAGGCCACACCCGAGGTGGAGCAGCCGGACCAAACGAAACCCCAAACCGCAGCGGGTTCGGCCACTCAAGCGAAGTCCTCCCATCCCTCCAAGGGCGGCTGGTGGGATGAACCGATCGACCTAAACGCCGCTTCAACCAAGCTGGATACGGAGTTAGTTCCCAATCTTATCCAAAAGGGACAGATCGCGGTTTTAGGGCAGAAAGCCAAGGCCTTTTTTACGGCAGCTCAAAAACAGGGAATAGGGGCGAAAGAAGTTAATTCAGCCCGCGCTAGCTATTACGCGGCTGTCGCTTCCGCAGTGCTGGATTCGGGGGATAAAAAGGGCGCAAATTATTATCTCAAAACGGCTTTGTCATTCCAGGCGGATAACCAAGACGCCTTGGCGCTGAAGGAGAAGATGAAATAAGAAGAACAAGACGATAAACCAGAAAAAGTAATTTTGGAAACAAAAGAGCCGAAAACCTTAAATGGTTTCCGGCTCTTTTGTTGGTGCACATTGATCTTCAGTCAAGTGCTACCATTTTCTCCATTTTTTGAAGCCTGGCGGCTCCAATTTTGGATATGTTAAAAATGGTGCCCGAGGCGGGACTCGAACCCGCACGGGTTTCCCCATACGCACCTCAAGCGTACGTGTCTGCCATTTCACCACCCGGGCTTCGCTCAACGAGAAGGCAGATTCCTTCCCCTGGAAAGGAAGCGTATTATATCTCCCGACCTTTGATTGTCAATCAAGCCGGCCCTGGGTGAATAATCCTTGAAAAAGTATCTGGCTTCCCTCCTGATCCTGTTGGTTTTCATTTGGGGTGTTGGCAAAACCACTTTTTTCCCTTCCGCAAGGCTCCTGCAGGATACGGCCTGGGATTTCCCACTTTTTTTCCCCGCTTGGGGGCAAAGATTAATCAGTTTTTTTTGGGTCATTCCAGTTAGCCTGGGATTTCTCGGGTGGATGAGCCGGCTGAGGGAATTTTTATTCTCAAAGAACGAAAAGAATACTGCGGATTTTTTGGGCCTTTCCTTGGCCCTCATCTTTTTTTCCGTTTATGTTTTTGGCTTATCCATTAATGGAATCTTCTATTGGCCGTTGACGGCTTTCTTTTTTATCCCTGGAATGGCAAGGGGATGGAAGGAGTGGCGGGAAAGAAAGATTTTAGGAACAGGCAATTGGGGGAGTGGGTGGGGAGCAATCCTGGTTGTTCCGATTCTGCCGTGGATTTTTGAATACCTTTCACCGCCCATCGTTTGGGACGCGATATTGGACCACTTTCGTTACGCGATGGAAGTTTCCCGCCGTCATCAGATCCCACTCCAATGGGTGAACCACACGGGCGACATGCCGAAAGGCGGGGAGCTGGTATTGGCGGGTTTTTGGAACTTAGGTGGGGAAAGCCTGGCCAAACTCTCCAGCGCGGCACCCGCATTTTTTACCCTTTGGCTCCTCAGGTTGTTTAGCCGCGAGTGGGATGGAAAAACCTGGATACCGCAAGTGGTATTCTTGACATGCCCCTATTTCTTGGCGCTCTACGCTTGGGGTTATGCCGAAGGTTTTCTCGCTTTTTTCGAAATGGCGGCGTTCTACTGTTGTTGGAAGTGGTTTCGGGAACCGAAAGTGGAGTTATGGCAGTTTTTATCCGCGTTTTTTCTGGGGTCGGCTTTGTCGATTAAGTACACCGCGGTCATGGCCCTTTGCCCCATCTTGGCTATTTTCCTCTTTTTGAAGTTCTCCCAAGGAAAGCCCTTAAACATTAAACTTACCTTACCCATGGCGATTTTCATCCCAACTTTCCCGTGGGTATTAAAAAATTGGATGGCATTTGGAAACCCATTTTACCCTTTGGCAACTTCGGTCTTCGGGAATGGAGTGGGGTATGGCCTTGGGATGGAAAAAGGATTATTGGTCGATACCGGGATGCCGGCCCACATGGGAATCGCGGCAATTTTACAAACTTTATGGAACTCCTTTTTTACCGCGCAAAATGCCGTCAACGCCGCTTGGACACCTTTAGTTGCGATGGCTTTGCCTTGGGTAGCGGGGAGACTACGGGGAGGGATGGGGCCTTTTATTCTCTCTTTCTCGATTTTGTTTTTATTGGAATGGATTTTTGTGAGCTCCAGCTTGCGGCATGCTTCGGGAGGAGTTTTGGCCATGATCATTCTTGCCGCCATGGGCTGGGAGGCCGCTTTTCAAGAAAAAGGGAAGGGCCCGAAATGGTTATTTGGCGTGGGCGTTTTTTTTTCCTTATGGCTTTGCGTTTCCGCCCAATGGACGACCACCGCTCCTTACGCCTCCGCCCTGGGAATGGAAGACCCTCTTTACAGGCTTAAACGGCATTATTCCTTCGATATGGAAACCTATGCCGCCTACCGCTATATCGAAGATCGAACTACCCCGGAAGACAAGGTGATGGCTTTTGCCGTATTCCAAACTTATCCGCTTCAACGAACGGCTTACGTGGACTTTAAATGGAAAAAACCCATCTTCCTGGAGTGGGCCTCCCGTTGCCAGACCGCCGGGCAATTGGCCAAAAAACTTCGCGAGGAGGGTGTAAGTATTTTTCTATACCAAAAGTGGGAAGCGGAAGCTATGTCGAAGGTGGAGAAGGACTTCAAGTTAGAGGGAATGCCGATCGAAGAGTATAAGAAATTTTGGAAATATTACATGGAACCGAAACAAATCCTAACCAACACATGCGTGTACCAAGTTAAAAACCAACCCGCGGAGCGGCCTTACGATATTTCCATCCTTCCGGGTTTGAAGGAAAGAGCGCCGACCCCGGCAAAAGCTAAAGTTTTCTCAAATTCCTGGATAAAGAAGGGGATTGGGTTTTAACTGGCATTCCATGGCGATGCGTATGTTGGAAATTTTTCCTTGATTCCTCAATTCGTACAATTTAGGCACGACCTGGTCCCGTAGGTAAATGGGGGAAATGGGATTGATGAAGATGTTCGTCCCGCCCTCAAAACCCGCCGGGTTGATGGTGCGCCACTTGAGCAGGATGTACCAGGGAAGAGAATTGGTGGCGTCCTTTGGAGTGTAATACCATTCCTCGTTGCAAGGGATCTGACTTCCCATCGCCGCGTGGCAGGCGTGCACGAGGTCGGAGAATCCCCTTAATTCTTCCTCAGAATGTTCATCGGGACGGGAGTTACGGCTTTTAGAGTAAATTCCCAGAGTTGGGTAGCGATGCCCGATTTCCGAAATGGCAATGGCGTGGTCGTTTTCGGCGAAGACCAGATTGTTGTAGGCCGCGAAATTAACGACGGAGTCGTTGAAAAGATTTGGGTTTTCCCGGGTTAGGTCCATTTGGGACTGCAAGGAAGCGCCCCATTCGTCCAGTCCCACTAACTGTTTGTGGAGATGGTCGAAGGAGGCCCCGGCCGGCTGGAGCCAATTTTGAAAAATCGCGACATAACGCACGTAACGGTTATTGGCGTAAATGTCCGCCATGGCGTCAATCGTAAAGCGTAAGTACTGGTAATGTTCCTCGGGCGACATCTCCCCGGAAGAATAAAGTTCATTATCCCATTCGGCGCCTGGGCGGTAGTGGCGCCCGGCGGTAATGACCTCGTGGGACCCCCCGAAAAAGGCGTCCGCATACCTCAATTTTTCCTGCGGCTGTAATTTCAAGATGTCGTCGATGGTTTTTCCGCTCAGGCGAAGCTTGCTTTCGATGATTCGGTTGATATGTTCCAGTCCCCGGGAATTCCCAATGTAATTTTGTTTCCATTGTGCCTGGGACGGTGAAAGTCGCTGGCCGTGATTCTTGATCCAATAATCCATCGTAATGATCTCGAAGAGGTTGGCGATTCGCCGGAATACCGCGTGGGAAGTATCCATCAGGTCCGGGTTCATTTTTTCAATTTTGTGGTATTGCCCATCGGAAGTTCGCGTCAAACGGGCTTTTTCGGGCGGAGTGCGGAAATATTCGGTCTCACAGAAATCACAGAAGTTTTCCTTTTCGATTTTCATCAGGGGTTTGGGCGCTTTGAGAGGGCGGTTGTAGAGGGGACGATGGGCGCGGTCGGGAACGGTCCAGACCTCGTTGCCGGTGATCGGGTTGGTGTGCTTTAAGGTTCCGTCCGGCATGGTGAAATAAGGGCTTTGGGTTTTGCGCATATTTTGGAAAACTCTGGTCGCAGAATTCGCAATGTGATTAATTTAACCATCAAGGAAAAACGATCTTGGCTTGGTGACCCTTATGGCCATTACGGTAAGAATTTGGAACTTGTTTCTTTAATGTAAAATTGTATCGAAGGGCCTAAAATAGCGCAATTGGGTTCGTTCCAACG
>DATKOC010000222.1:0-42686 GCA_035524855.1 bacterium | reverse complement strand
TCAACGCCGAAAAGATCGTGCTGACGGGCAAGAAATGGGAAACCAAGGCCCACCACCGCACCTCCGGCCGGCCGGGTGGATTGTCCACCGAGGAATACAAGGTGCTCCGTCATACCCGTCCCGAGCGTATCCTCGAGTACGCCATCAAAGGCATGCTGCCAAAGACGTCCCAGGGAGACAAGATGTTCGGTCGGGTGCAGATCTACAAGGGTGACACCCACCCCCACAGCGCCCAGAAACCCCAGCCTTTTGCCCTGGCGCATAGCGCCAAGAGGGGAGAAGCCTAATGCCTACCGTTAAGGAACAATTCGCCGCCACCGGCCGCCGGAAAACCTCCGTCGCCCGTGTGATCCTGAGGCCCGGCAAGGGGCTCTTCACGGTGAACGGGAAACCCGTTGAGAAGTTTTTCCCCGAGATGAAACTGGCCGTGGTTCGGTCCCCGCTTGAAACCGTTTCGGCGCTTGGAAAATATGATGTGCTCGCCAACCTGACCGGAGGCGGAGTGACCGGCCAAGCCGAGGCCCTGCGCCACGGCATTGCCCGCGCCCTGCTGAAGGTGGACGCGGAAATGCGCAAGCCCCTGAAGGCGGCCGGGTTCCTAACCCGCGACCCCCGCATGGTGGAGCGCAAGAAGTACGGGCGCAAGAAGGCCCGCCGGCGCTTCCAGTTCTCGAAGCGTTAATTCGAAAGGCTTCAAATCCCACGTCCCTCGCGGGGCGTGGGATTTTTTGTTTAACGGCCAAATATTGAACCACAGAGGTCACAGAGTTCACGGAGTAAACCCTTTTGATTTTGCTGTACTCAGTGTCCTCCGTGTACTCTGTGGTTAAGGTTGACTGTGATGACTCATAAACCCCAAACGACCCCCAAGATCGCCGTCAATGCTTTCGTCTTCAACGGCCAAGGGGAAGTGCTCTTGGCCAAGCGCACCGACAACGGTCTTTGGTGCGTGCCCGGAGGCCATGTGGACCTGGGGGAGACACTGGTCCAGGCCTGCGCGCGGGAACTGTTCGAGGAAACAGGCCTCAAGGCCGAGGTGGTTAAATTGATTGGGATCTACTCGGACCCGAAGGGTTCCCTGCATATCGCGCAGGGGCAAGAGTGGCACACGGTCCGGGTTTCGTTCTTGTGCGAAATCACCGGTGGTACAATAAGGCCCAGCGGTGAAACCAGTGAAATCGCCTATTTCGACCTGAATCGCCTGCCGACCCTGATTACCGATCACGCCCAGCGTATCCGGGACGCGGCCGCTGGGCGGCCGGAAGCCTTCTTCCTTTAAACCAATAGAAAGGCCCAACATGCCCCGTTCCAAACCCTTCAAGGAAAGACGCTCCGTCGCCCGGCCCAAGAACGGCCGGCCCGGCGCCGCCCAGAACCCCTTCATCGCCAACGACTTCAAGGAGCAGGACACCTGGCGGATGTTCCGCATCATGTCGGAATTCGTGGAAGGCTTCGAGAACCTGCGCGACGTGAGGCCGGCGGTCACCCTTTTCGGCTCCGCCCGCACGCTGCCCAACGCGAATGATTACCAGTTGTCCCGCAAGATCGCTTATGGCCTTTCCAAGAAGGGATTTTCCATCATCACCGGTGGCGGGCCCGGGGTTATGGAAGGCGCCAACCTGGGCGCCCATGAGGCGGGAGGGCGTTCCATCGGCTGTAACATTGAATTGCCCTTCGAGCAGAAACCCAACCCCTACATCAACCTGCCGGTGAACTTCCATTACTTCTTCATCCGCAAGGTCATGTTCCTGCGTTACGCCTCGGCGGTCATCGTGCTCCCCGGCGGTTTCGGGACCATGGACGAGCTCTTCGAGGTCCTTACGCTGGTCCAAACCCATAAAATCGACCCCTTCCCCATTGTTTTGATTGGGCGTGAATTCTGGAAGGGAATGGTGGAGTGGGTGGAAAACTCCATCCTGGGCGACCGGCGTTACATTGACCGGGAAGACCTGAAGATTTTCCATTTGGTTGACGAGCCCGAGGAAGCCATCCGCATCGTCACGAAATACTACAAGTACCAAAAGACAAAATAACCGGATGAAAAGGCTCGTTTTTTCCATTCTGGCCGCGGGTTTTCTCCATTCCACCGCCGCAGCCCAGTCGTTCCTCAACCTTTCCAAAACCGCCAATGTGGGGTTGGATGAGCCTTTCGATGAGGCGGTGGCTGGTGTCCAGGACCTGAAAAAAAAGGACGGGTTCCGGGAACTGCCGTTAGGACGGCAGGTTTTCCGCGGCGTGCCTTTCCAAATCCTCGATCCCGCCAAGAACCAAGAGCGGTCCTTGGTTGTCCTTAAAGGGCGGCACAAGCCGGATTTTCCGGAAGGTGTCTCCATCCCCGCGGGCCATTTGAAGGCCTCGAACCTTTATTTCCTCCACACCTGCCGTTGGGGCGGAACCGCGCCCAATATCACCGTGGCCGAGTACGACGTGGTCTATGAGGACGGCCAAGTCACGGCGATTCCTTTGCGAGTGGGAGTGGAATTCACCAATTTCTTCGGGGCGGACGACACGTCCGCCAGCTACCTGGGCTGGTGGTACAAGTATAAGAACGCTGGGATGGGGGTGAATGTCTTTCCCTGGAAGAACCCCCGGCCGGACAAGGCCATCGAGTCCATCCTCTTCAAATCCCGTGGCAGTATGCCGGTTCCCATCCTTTTGGCGATAACGGCCTCGGATAAGGAAATCCCCATCTCGCCGGATTCCCCCAAGCCTGAGAAAACCTTCCAAACTGACACATCGAAGTGGATTTCCCTCGAATCTTCCATAGCCTCTCCCGCCGGAACAGCTATCGACATGAGTTTCTTGTTGGATGCCCCGGCTGGGAAGCGCGGTAAGGTTAAGGTGGATGGCGACAAACTGGTGTTCGAAGATGGGACACCGGCAAAGTTTTGGGGTGCTCGAGTGGCAACACTTCCAGAAGATGAGCCTGCTATGGATAAGCTGGTTGCTCGTCTGGCCGCTGCCGGATGTAATTTAGTCTCAAGTCCTATGTTTGTCACGCCTCACGGTCCAACTGGTGAAATCAACCGCGCAATAGAATTTTCTTCCAAATTGAACGCTAAAGGCATTTATACCGTTTTTGAAACTCCCAAATTTGATTCAACCGGGAATGAAGATTTGAAGTTTTTGAGCGTCGGGCCGATCCCCGGTGAATTGATGTTGATTCATCCGTTAAATCAGGCCTCTCAAAAAAATGATCCAACCCACATAACCTCCATATTTGAAAAAGATGGCTCCGCTCCGGATTCATCGGCGATACAAATCGTTGGATCGGGTTGGGATTTGAGAGATCGCGTGATGACTCCCCTTGTCATGGACTTGGAAAAAAATCCATTAGAGTTGTTATCGGCGAAGCGCACGTTTAATAGGCCGTTTTTCGCTTTCTGGGATATTTTTTGGCCCAATGAATATTTGGCTGAAAACCCGGTTTTGTTCTCCGCTTACGCCGGTTTTGAGGGTTGGGCCGGAGCTGTGGGTTGCTATTATTTAGATAAACAATTTGGGCCGAGTTTTGTCGGCGGAAGTAACGATTTAATTGATAGTCCGTCACTTTTAGCCCAGTGGCCTGTTGCTTCTCTTGCCTATTTGAGGGGTGATTTGAAAGAAGGGAAAATCTTTGTCTTGAATAAAGACGGGTTACCCTTGAAGGCATTAGCCCACAAGTCGGGAATCAATCCGGAAGGCGGCAACTTCAAAACTGACGTCAGCGGCGAGCTGAAAGCCAAGATCAACGAAAAGACCAAGTCTTTCGTTTCGGACACCGGTCAAATCACTTGGCAGGGGAATGTGGGAATCGTGAAAATTGAGGCACCCCGGTTCCAGGCCCTGATCGGTTTTTTGGCCAACCGGAAGTTCAACAACCCCTATTGGGGGGTTCAGACATCCAATAAGTTCGCATCGATCTCGGCCATCTCGCTGGTGAAGAAACCCCTGAACACTTCCGACCATCTCTTGCTGACGGGCGTGACCCGCATGGAAAATACGGGCCAGGTTTATAACGCGGCCAAGACGAAACTCATCTCGGCGGGTACGGCCCCCATCCTGGCGGAACCCCTTTCGGCTAAGATCGTCCTTTACCGCTTCGCCAAGGATCCCAAACTAAAGGTCAGGGCCCTGGACGCAAACGGCCAGCCGATCAAAGCCAAAGTCCCCACCAAGTGGGTGAAGAACAATCTTGTTCTTTCCTGGATCCCGTCCGCTTTCCACTTGGAACTATACAAATAAAAATGCAGAAAATACCTTTTGCCGAATTTTGTATTTGTTGAATTGTTTTTCTCCAAATTTGTCAAAATAAAATCGTTTTAACATTCAACCTGAAATGGGATAAGATTCATCAACATTAAATCGAGGCCTTTCCGGATGAGTTCGAAAAAATCCAACCAGCCCGAAAGACGCAAGTTCCCCCGGGCTAAATTCAACGAAGACGTCACGATCCACAAGGTCACCGAGTCCAAGTCCGGCAACGTCTTTGAGGTCGAGGGCCAATCTATCAATGCCAAGGCCAAGGATGTCAGCGAGGGTGGCATGAAGTTGGAACTGGGGAAGGGCGGTTCCGCGGGCAACATTCTGAAGCTCAATTTTCAAATCCAGAAAAACCAGCCCTTCGACGTTTACACCAAGATCGCCTGGGAGGCAGACGGCTACTGTGGGCTCCAGTTCATCGTGGTGGACGAGGAAATCCGCAGGCAGATCAAAGCCTACGTGGACAAGGTCAGTTAAGACTGGAATTTAAGCCCCGTTTATCGGACAATCCCGAAATCCCGCCCCGAAAGGGAGCGGGATTTTTTTGTTTCGTACAAAATTGAACCACCAAGACACCAAGTTCACCAAGAACGGCCAACTCAAAGCATTTTCGCTCAAGGTTTTCAAAGATAGAAAATCAATGTTTTCTTGGTGCCATTGGTGCCTTGGTGGTTAAAAGGCTTCTTCGATTTAAATGAAAAAATCCTACCGGGACTTGAACGACGAACAACAACTGGCCGTGACCCATAACGAGGGGGCGGCCCTCATCCTGGCTGGGGCGGGGTCCGGCAAGACCCGGGTCATCACTTACCGCATCCTCCGGTTGATCGAGGAAATGAAAGTTCCTCCCTTCCGCATCCTGGCCGTCACCTTCACCAACAAAGCCGCGCAGGAAATGCGGGACCGGGTGACCAACCTGGCGGGTCACGGCGTATCCCGTGAGCTTTTCATCGGCACTTTCCACCGGTTGTGCCTCCAAATCCTTAAACTTCACGCCCAAAAACTGGGCTATCAGCCCGGGTTCACCATCTATGACGATTCCGACCAAAAAGCGCTCATCAAGGAATGCCTTTGGGACCTGAAGTGGGATGAAAAGCAGGTGCACCCCAACGCGGTGCATTCCTACATCAGCGCGGCCAAGAACGAGCTGAAGAATCCCAAGGAATATGAGGAGATGGCGGTGGGGGTTTTCATGGAACGGGTGGCCCAAATCTACCCCCGTTACCAAAAGAAGCTCATGGAAAACAACGCCATGGACTTCGACGACCTGCTCTTCAACGCGGTGCTCCTAATGAAGAAGCATCCGGACATCCTGGAAAGCTACCGCAAGCGGTTCGAGTACATCCAGGTGGACGAGTACCAGGACATCAACATGGCCCAGTACCAGCTGGTCTCCGCCATCGCCCACCCCCACAACAACCTTTACGTGGTGGGGGACCCGGACCAGTCCATCTATGGTTGGCGGGGCGCCGACATCCGCAACATCCTGAAATTCGAACAGGACTTCAAGGGCGCCAAGGTCTTCAAGCTCGAGCAAAACTACCGCTCCACGAAGTCCATCATCCAGATGGCCCAGTCGGTTATCCGCAACAACTCCCAGCGCAAGGAAAAGGAGCTTTTTTCCCTGCGCGAAATGGGGGAGACTCCCACCTATTACCAGGCGGAGGATGACAAGGACGAGGCGGAATTCGTGGCCCGGACCATCTATGAGCGTCTCGGCCAGCCTGGCCGCTCCTACCGCCACGTGGCCATTCTTTACCGCACCAACGCCCAATCCCGGGTGCTGGAAGACGCCTGCCGCCGCAACAACATCCCCTACATCATCGTGGGGGGGCTCAAGTTCTATGACCGCAAGGAAGTGAAGGACCTGCTGGCCTACCTGCACGTGCTGGCCAACCCCAAGGACTCGGTTTCCTTAAGGCGAATGATCAATACCCCGATCCGGGGCATCGGAAGCGGGACGGTGGCCAAGCTGGAGGAAAACGCGAAGAAGCAGGACATCACCATGCTGGAAGCCGCGCGGCAGGCCTCGGCGGGCGGAGAGTTCCCCAAAAAGGCCACCCAGGCCCTGCTTTACTTCGTCCAGATGATGGATGGACTCCTGGCCGAGAAGGACCAGGGCATCCCTTCCGAATTCGTGAAAAAGGTCCTGGAAAGGTCGGGTTATCTGACGGACCTGACCAACGAGGACACGCTGGAATCCAAGATGCGGGCCGAAAACCTGAAGGAATTGGTGAATTCGGTGGTGGATTATGAGAAGTCCGCCGAGAAGCCCACCCTGGAGGGATACCTGGACCAGGTCTCCCTGGTCGCCGATGTGGACAAGTTGGAGGACAAGAAAAACTGCGTGACCCTCATGACCATGCACAACGCCAAGGGGTTGGAATTTCCCATCGTTTTCATCACCGGCATGGAGGAGGGGCTTTTCCCCCACAACAACTCCATGGAGGAGGACGACGAGGTCCAAGAGGAAAGGCGGCTTTGTTACGTGGGCATGACCCGGGCCATGGACATCCTTTATCTAACGGGGGCCGCCTGCCGCTACGTTTATGGCACTCCCCAGTGGCGGGCGCCTTCCCGGTTTCTCTCCGAAATCCCCAAAGATATGATCCAGGTCACCGGCAAGGCCGCCTCCATTGTGGCCACTCAGGGCGGGTTTTATGAGGTTGCCGGGGCCAAAAAGAAAAAGGAATTCGATGAGCTCAAGGATCCCGAGTGGGATGAGGAGCCGGTGATGGCTCCCTATAGCCTAGGCGACCAAGTGCGGCACAAGAAATTCGGGAAGGGTATGGTCTTGGCCCTAACGGGGTCAGGCGAAGATTTGAAGGTTACGGTGTCTTTCCCCAACCACGGCAAGAAACAGCTACTGGCGAAGATCGCGAGATTGGAGAAGGTGGAATAACCTAGCGCGGTTTTTCGGAAACAAGCCGGTATATGTCAAAGTAACCTTGAAATATTTTCTGCCGCCGCACGGTTTTCCCCTCGTGCTCCTTCAGGTAGTTCTCGAAATAGGGGGGCTGGTCGTTCATGAGCCAGAAGATGTCCGGACGGTCCACCATGTCCCCCAAGAAGTCATGAATGCCGAATTGGGCCAGGCGGGCCTCGGTATAGGGCGTTTTTTCCAGCCACCACATCCAAATAAACTTAAAATCCCTTAGCGTGTCGTCCGTCTCGAAGGCGGGAAAGCCCACGAAGGGAAAGGCCGAGCCGCCAATGATGAAGAGCTGGTCCCTGCGGGGCGCCAGGGCCTTGAGGTTTTCCCCGATCAATTTGCGGACCTCGGGCCCGGGCTTATTCGTGGCATAGTCGTAACTCAGGTTACGCCAGCCCGCCAGGCCCAAAAGGATTGTCAAAAACATGCCGATGATCCGGCCCTCTTTCTTTGCCTTAGTGGTGTTTGGGGGCTGAGGGAGGAAGCACAAAACGAGACCCGCGAACAAAAGCTGGGGCCACAAGACACGGGCCACGATCTTGTTGAAGGTTATCAACAGGACGATCAAGACCAATATCCAGATCGACTGTCCGAGAGCCGGGGCGCGGGTGAGGGCCGCCCGGACCATCCCCATGAGGAGACCCAGGAAAAGGAACTGAACGAGCGGGTTTTTGGACAATAGCCCTAAGAGGCTTGCCTTGATCCGGAAATCCACGGACAAAAGTCCGTCCAGTTTTTCCAGGTTTGCCAAGCTGAAGGATTTATCGTAATAAAAGCCTTCCCGGAAGAGCTGGTAGTCGTTCTCGCTCCAACCCACCGCCTGGAAAGCCTCCTTTTGTTTTTGGTAGTCGGCCCATTTGACCTCGGTGATGGAAAAGCGCTTTTCGTAATATCTCCGAGCCTCGGGCCAACCTGGATGGAAGTGGTAATAAATCTGGTCAAAACCCACCGATGACAAGATAAGAAAAGCTGACACGGCGAGGGTGACCCGGCGATTTTTTTTGAGAACGGGATCCATCTCCCCCCTTTGAACAGTAAAAAGGTAAAAACCGCCCAAGGCCATCGAAAACAAAGCCGGCTCCAAACGGGTGAGGGTGGCGAGAAACAAAAGGGCGCCCGACAAGGGAAGCGAAAGGCCCCAGGGCTTGACGGGATGGGCCAGCAGGAATATCCCCGCTTGGGCCGCCAGGAAGCAGTAAACGGTGTATTGGGGCCAGGCGAAACAGTGGAAGAAAACCGTGGTTCCCAAAATCGCGAAAAAAGCCAAGGTCCAGGGCGACCGTGGGGCCTGGAGAAAAGCCCCGAGGAGGCCCCAAGTCGAGAGGAAAAACATTCCAAAGAGCCCCAGGGCATACCAGGGTACGTGGGGCGCGAGGCCATAGAGATTCTTGAGGGTGATTCCCACGGCTACATTGACCAAGATCAGGAATTCGGAAGGGTGGTCCACTATCCCAATCCCCCGGACAATCCAGCTCATGACCACGTCATCGTTCGTCTGGAAAAAAGGGGTAAAAAGGAACGCTCCTGAAAGGAAAAGGAGGATCGTCAATCCCAGGGCACGGATGGCGGGTTGGGAAATGATTTGAAGGTAGGACATGGAGGTTTTTATTATAGGGCGGCCTTTTCGGGCTAGGATAAGAATCAGGAAGGGGACGGCATGACTGAAATTACGGAAAGCCAAGTTCACTTAAGGGTTTCCGACGGGACCTCCATGGCGGTTTTCGCCGCCCGCCCCGTTGAGAAAATCACCGCGGGTGTCCTGGTTTTCCAGGAAGCTTTCGGCGTGAACAACCACATCAAGAACATCTGTCGGCGGCTGGCCCATGAGGGATACTTGGCGGCCGCGCCGGAACTCTTCCATCGCACCGCCCCGGAAGGGTTCGCGGGGGCTTACGACAATTTTTCCGTTCTCAAGCCCCACTTGGACGCCCTCACGCCTGAGACCCTCATGGCGGACGTCCGGGCCGCCTTCGAGTGGATTCAGAGCTCCGAGGGAACGGGCACGGACAACATCGCCTGTGTCGGTTTTTGTATGGGTGGAATGGTGGCCTTCGCCTCCAACGCCGCGCTTCCGATCAAAGGCGCGGTTTCCTTTTATGGAAGCCGTATCCTCTCGCAATTCATGCCCCTCGCCAAGGACCAGAAGGCCCCGGTTCTCCTGATCTGGGGAGGTAAAGACAAATCCAGTCCGCCGGACAAGGTGAAACAGCTGGGGGATGACTTGAGGGCCGCGGGGAAGGATTTCATCAACGCCGAATTCTCGGAGGCCGAGCACGGTTTCAACTGCGACGAGCGTTCCTCGTTTCATCCCGCCTCGGCGGAGGTAGCCTGGGGCATGACCCTGGCTTTCCTCGCCCGCCACTTGGGGAAGACGCCTCCTGAATTCTCACCAAGCCACGTTTAGCTGGGCGTCACCATCCAGGGCCACCCGGGCCTGGATGCCCTTGTCGTCGGCGAAAGAATCCAAAATATCGAATTTCTTCACCTGGGTGGCCAGGCTGGCGTAGCCGTTTAGGGGGCGGTTCAAGACCACGTTCATCCGGTCCTTCAGTGAATCCAGTTTTTGCCCCACGGGGATGCGGGCTTTCTTGCGCAGTTCCTTCCGGATATCCGATTTCAAGATCCAATCCGCCACCTGCATCAGGAAATCGCTGGTCTTCACGTCGAAATCCAAATCAGGTAGATAAAACAACCTCTTCTTGAGGCTGTATTGGGGAGTTCCGCGGAAATAGAGGGTCATCTTCGCGGGTTTGCCGTCAAGATTGATGAGGAATGGGTTGTAGGTCAGTTTGACCTCCGCGATGACTTTACCGCCCGAGCCGTAAAGCCGGATGCCCCGCACGGTCAGCTTCTGGTCGCCGGTGCCGGGAATGACGCAATTCATCAAGCCGGTGGAAGGGTCGCGCAGGAAACGGTTGGCTTCCTTGTAACTGATGAAGACGTTGCTGATAGCGCGGAAGCCCGGTGGACCCGCTTGGAAAGGGTTGAGGGGAGGGAGGGGTTTGCGGTCCACGATGGGATTATCCCCGAAGAAAATGACGGGATAGGCCCACATTTCCAGCACAGTCATGAGTTTGAGGGGGTTGTGGGGGTCTGAACGCATGAGGCCCGTGCTGATGTTCTCGGGGTGGATCAGGAGCCAGATACCCTTGTCCAGGTAGATCGGTTGCTGCATCAAGGCCCAGATGTCTTTCACTTTCGGCCTCAAATCCGTGACGCTTTTGAGGACCTTATTCAATTGATCCAACTGGATATGGGTGTAGGTTTGTTCCAGTCTTAGGATGGTTTCCGCCGTCTTGCGGGGGAAGGATTTTTTGCCATCGTCAATGACCGGGGTAGGGGCCAAAATCGTCAGGCTCCAATCCTTTCCCCACTGGACGGGCAAAGAAACCCGCAAATCATTTGGACTCTTGTCCGGCGGGTCGGGGGAGCCATAGGTGACCGGGGTGTCTTTCTTTTTGCCCGCTGATTCAAGCCAGCGGAGGGTGGTTCCCAAAAAAAGCTTCCCGCCGGTCACGTTCCAAAGGGCCAGTTTTTTGGAGAACTGGAATCCCTGGTGGCCGGTCCAATGGGCGATTTCGGGAAAGCCCTTCTTGAAGTGGCCGTGTATAAGATCCGAAAAACCATTGCCGAGATCCTCTACTTGGGGCACGGTGAGGGTGACTGGCAGGCGGATGAGGGCCGGGGGAGCGGGTGGGAAAGATCGCTTCGGCGCTCCGGAGGGAAGCACGTAAAGGGGAGAGACGGTGCCACACCCCGCGCCAAGCATGGCGAGGAAGAGGCTTGCGGGTAAAAGAAGCTTGGTGGAGTTCATGTTCTTAATTTATACCCCGTCCTTTGGTTGATAAAGCCAAGCCTTCGCGTAAAGGGCTAAATTGTTGAGGTTTTACCGGCCTTCTGGCAAGATAAGCGTCCTTCAATCCTCATTTGGAGAAACCAAGTGTCTTTATCCGAAAAAGACGTCCAATACGTGGCCAAGCTGGCCCGCCTGGAAGTGACCGACCAGGAGACCGCCAAGTATACCCAGCAATTGGCCAACATCCTGGGCTACGTCGAGCAGTTGAACAAGCTCGACACGGCCAACGTGGAACCCCTGACCCATCCTCTGGACGTGAAAAACGTGTTCCGGGAGGACGTGGTGAGGCCCTCCTTGACCCAAGCCGAGGTTCTTTCCAACGCGCCGGAACCCCAAAGCGGGCATTTTAAGGTGCCGAAGATAATGTAATAGTTGTCATTGCGAGGAGTGGCCGCCGAATAGGCGGACGGTTACGACGAAGCAACCTCAGTTTGAATAAGCCTTTGACCAGATGGGTCGAAGTCAAAACAACCCATGAACTGAGGTTGCTTCGCCACATAGTTTGTGGCACGCAATGACCGCGATTAAAATTTAAAAAGGTTGTTAATGAAAAACGAACTGCTCGAAAAAACCATCCATGAAGTCTCTGGCGACCTGAGGGCCAAGAAGGTCTCGTCGGTCGAGCTGACCAAGGCCACCCTGGATTACCTGCAGGAAGTGGAAACGAAGGTCCAGGCCTTCATTACCGTCACCCCGGAGGAAGCCCTCAAACAAGCCGCCGAGGCCGATAAGCGCCTGGCCTCCGGCAAGGATGTCACTCCCCTCACCGGCGTTCCCATCGCCATCAAGGACCTGCTCTGCACCAAGGGAATCCGCACGACTTGCGCTTCCCGGATGCTCGAAACCTTCAAGCCGCCCTACAACGCCACGGTGGTGGAGAAGCTCTACTCAGCGGGGGCCGTTTCGGTGGGGAAAACCAACATGGACGAGTTCGCCATGGGTTCCTCAACCGAGACCTCTTTCTATAAGAAAACCAAAAACCCCTGGAACTTGAATTGCGTGCCGGGGGGCTCCTCGGGCGGCTCCGCCGCCTGCGTTTCCGCCGACCAGGCCTTCGCCTCCCTGGGGTCCGACACCGGCGGCTCCATCCGCCAGCCCGCGGCCCTTTGCGGCATCGTGGGTTTGAAACCTACCTATGGCCGGGTTTCCCGCTACGGTCTGATAGCTTTTGCCTCCTCCCTGGACCAGGTTGGGCCTTTTGGCAAGGACGTGGAAGATTGCGCGATCATGATGGGGGCCATCGCGGGGCACGACGAGAGGGATTCCACTTCCGCCAATGTTGCGGTGCCGGATTACGTGGCCGAAATGAAAAAGGGTATCAAGGGCCTGAAGGTGGGAATTCCGAAGGAATTCTTCCCGGAGGGTTTGAACCGCGAGGTCTCGGTGGCCGTTAAGGACGCCATCGGCCAACTCCAGCGCTTGGGGGCCGAGATCGTGGAAGTTTCCCTCCCTGCTTCTCCTTACGGTCTGGCGGCCTACTACGTGCTGGCGCCTTCTGAGGCTTCCTCCAACCTGGCCCGCTACGACGGTGTGCGCTACGGCTTACGGGTGCCGGGCGAGAACATCGTGGAGATGTATTCCAAGACTCGGGCCGCCGGTTTCGGCCCGGAGGTCAAGCGCCGCATCATGCTGGGCACTTACGCCCTATCCTCCGGCTACTACGATGCCTACTACCTCAAGGCCCTCAAAGTTCGCCGCCTCATCAAGCAGGACTACGACAAGGCCTTCGAGATGGTGGATGTCATCGCCACCCCAACCGCCCCCAACCCGGCCTTCCGCTTCGGCGAGAAGACCGACGATCCCCTCTCCATGTACCTGGAAGATGTTTTCACCGTTTCCATCAATATCACTGGGTTGCCAGGCCTGTCCGTGCCCTGCGGCATGTCCAAGGACGGTTTACCCATCGGATTGCAATTGATTGGGAAAGCTTTCGACGAGGCGACTCTACTGCGGACCGCCTATGCCTATGAGCAAGCCACACCGTGGCACAAGCAGAAACCAACGCTGAAAGAAAGTTGATCGAGGCCAACCGCACCGACGCAAAAGAGCGTCGGCGCCATGAAAATTAATGTTTTATCCGTTCCCAAATAAAAAAATTCGGGAACGGGAAGATTTATGGAGAATTTCCATGGAATACGAACCAGTCATAGGACTTGAAGTCCATTGTGAGCTGAAGACGGCCACCAAGCTCTTTTGCGGCTGTCCGACGATCTTCGGCAACGAGTCTAACACTCAGGTGTGCCCCGTTTGCCTGGGGTTGCCCGGAACCCTGCCGGTGATGAACGCCAAGGCCGTGGAATTCGCCGTCAAGATCGGCCATGCCCTCAACTGCACCATCTCCAAATACGCCAAGATGGACCGAAAGAACTACTACTACCCCGACCTGCCCAAAGCCTACCAGATTTCCCAGTATGACAAGCCCCTCAACTACGGTGGCTATTTAGAAGTGCCTCTTAAAGAAGGAATCAAGCGCATCGGCATTACCCGGGCCCACTTGGAAGAGGACGCGGGCAAGCTGGTGCACGCGGGCGGCAAGGCGGGGCGGCTGGATTCCTCCGATTATTCCCTGGCCGATTACAACCGGGGGGGCATCCCCCTGGTGGAAATCGTCTCGGAGCCCGATATCCGGAGCGCCGACGAGGCCTACGCCTACCTGACGGAACTGAAGAACATCCTGCTTTATATCGACGTGTCCGACTGCAATATGGAAGAGGGTTCCCTGCGTTGCGACGCCAACGTGTCGGTGCGGCCCAAGGGCACGGAGAAGTTCGGCACCAAGGCCGAAATCAAGAACATGAACAGCTTTCGCTTCGCCAAACAAGCCATCGAGTACGAGATCAAGCGCCAGATCGCCGTTTTGGACAAGGGGGAGCGGGTGGTGCAGGAATCCCGTCTGTGGGACGTCACCGAGAACAAGACTAAGCCCATGCGTTCCAAGGAAGAGGCCCATGATTACCGCTATTTCCCGGAGCCGGACCTGGTGCCCATCATCTTGAGCGAGGATTACGTCCGGAAGATCAAGGAAAGCTTGCCCGAATTGCCGGGTGCCAAGCGGTCCCGGTTCGCCTCCAAATACGGATTGACTCCTTACGATGCCGGTGTCTTAACGGCGGATCAGGAACTGGCCCACTGGTTCGAGGAAGGGGCCCAGCACACGAAGAGCCCCAAGGGACTCGCCAATTGGATGATGGGCGACATGGCGGCCAAGATGAAGGAACAGGAGAAGGGGTTGAAAGACCTCAAGTACGACCAGAGGAAGCTTTGCGAATTGGTGGACCTAGTCGAGGCGGGAACCATCAACAGCAAGCAGGCCAAGGAAGTCTTCGCTGAGATGTTCGATATAGGGGTTTCACCCGCCGAAGTGGTGAAAACCCGCGGCATGGCCCAGGTTTCCGACCCCAAGGCCATTGAAAGCGCGGTGGACAAAGTGTTGGCCGAAAACGCCAACGTGGTGGCCGATTATAAGGGCGGCAAGCAGGGAGTCATTGGGTTCCTGGTCGGGAAGGTCATGCAGGCCAGCCAAGGCAAAGCTAATCCCAAATTAGTGAATGAAATCCTTAAGAAGAAGCTGGACGCCTAAAGTTAATGAGCCCTGTTTCGTATGGCCCTTCTGATATCAATAACCCCCGAGGAACTCCCTTCGCGGGAATGGTCCCGGAAAGCTTTTGGCTGACGAAGGCCCTGCTTTTCGAATTGGATTGGATCATCCGCGATTCCCAAAACCCCAATTTCACCAAAGCCGACTATCCCGAAGAATTCCCTGTGGCGGCATTAAAGCATTGCCTAAAGCTGTTGCGAAGCTACGAGGTGCGCACCGCCGTGACCTCTAATCGGGACCAAAAAACGGTGGTTGGGGAACTGGTGCGGCTGAACCTAGCGGAGGATTTTGACAATATCCGCTGTTTTGAGGATGTAACCGAACTCAAACCCAAGACCGAACTGCATCTTCTTTCTATGGACATGCTGGGAGTCAAGCCGCTTAGAACGGTGGCTTTCGAAACCACAGTGGATGGGGTCAAGGCGGCCCAGGCGGCGGGCATTTTTTGCGTGGGAATGCCGCCCGGCGTGGATGGACAGGCCGATATGACAATGGTTTCTTTTTTAGGGGAGCCGCTTCTTCATGTCCTGGAGAAAATCGACAAGAGTAAGCGAATTAAATTCGGAATAGTTTAGGAAGCGTCAGCCCTGGCGACCTGATAGGCGTCAAATGTCTTGCCATGAAAGACCCAGGTAAACCTCGATTTGATCCGATAATGTTGCCAAAGGTACGCGGCGTATAGATCCAGGAAATTTTTCGGAAGAATAAAGAAAACATCCTTACGATCGACCATGTCGGGCGCTAGGTCCTTGATGCCGAATCGCCGCAACATTCCCTGGGCCCAAGGGGTATTTTGCCCCCAATTCAAGGTGAACATAGGGCAATCCTTGAATATCCGGTAATCCCCCAATAAACCAAGGCCGTTCTCCGGGAACCCGCCCATGGTGGGCCAAACCACGTAAAGTTGGTCACGCCGGGGGGCCAGATTTTTGAGATCCTCTTTCAGGTTTTCTTCCCGCGTTATCGACGCCTGGTTTAATTTTCGTTCCACCGCCATTCCCGGAAGCCAAAGCGTTATCCAAAGGACCACTAAGGCCCATTGAACTCCGGCCCGAAGGATTTTTTCACGGCCAAACTTTGTCGACCAAAACGATTCATCCGGGTTGGAGTAATAAAGACCAATTATCGACAAGTAAGAAAAAAGGGGCCAAACCAGCCAGCCCGAGGTTTTCTCGAAGTAATAAAGGTGGAAGAAAACGGCGAAGACCAGCAGGAAATTAAGCAAGTAGAGGAAATATTTTTTCAAAGGGAGGAAGAAGAAGAACAGAGCCGCCAAGCCGAAACACAGGTACATGTAATTAAAGTGGAACAATTCCAGCCAGCCCCATCCCTTGTAGGAATAAGCCGGGCCGAATTCGAGCTGGATCCGTTTTAGGTTCTCGAACGTGAATATGGAACCCTGCCAGAACCAATGCTCGAACATGGCCAAGTCCAAGGGGGTCCAATCCGCGGATTTAAGTATGGAATCCAATTGGGGGCTGGCCGGCAACAGCCGGTATTCCACCAGCTCGTTGTGAGCCTCGACAAAGGGGCGCGCGCCGGCCCACTCGGGATGGGCGTGATAGTCAATCTTATCCCAAAGCCAAATGGACAAAAGACCCAGGACGGCCAGGCCAAAAGTTTTTAGGACCTTGCGCAGCTCCCGGGGATCCGCCAACAATCCTTCCCGGAGGACGAAAGGCAGGCAAAGGACAGCGGACATTGCGGTGGCCTCGAGCCGGATGAGGCCGGAGAGCAACAGGAGCGTTACCGCTAGGGCGTGCCACGATGGGCTCCGACGCCCATGGAGCGCGCTCGCCAGGAGGAATATCCCCGCCGTCCCGGCCCAGAAGGCGTTGAGGGTATAGTGGAAGTGGAGGAAGTAATGGAAGAACTCATTGGTGAATACGGCCAGGAAGAGGAAAAATCTTAATCCCTGGAAACGGCCGGATAACAATAGGTGGATCAAGACGCCCATAGAAAGCGCGAAAACAAAAAGATGGAAATACCCATACCATTCGAGGCCCGGCAGGGCGATGTAAAGCCACTTTAAGGCTAGGCCGAGGAGGCTATTGGTAAAAAGCAGGAATTCGGTACCTTTATCCGAGCCGGCCCCCTGAACCATGCCCGCCATCAGGGGATCGTCGCCCGTCATGTAATAAGGCCTGAAAAGGAAAAAGCTTGCCGCGAAGAGGAAAAATGAAATAAGCAGGCTTACGGCTAAAGGCGATAGTGGGACAGGGAAGGGTCTTGGACGATGGTCCATCAAGGGTTCCATTTTTCTTCCTGTCACTTAGCCTTCGCCATCGGGTTGGCTAAGGAATCCTTTACAAATTCTTGGATGGGTTCCTTGTATTGGTAAGCGACGCTTGGGAAATCGTTATGGTTGATGCCCTTAATCTCAAGCCATTTCTTCGGTTCCGCCGCTTCCGCGAAAACTTTCCGGCCCAACTCGATGGGAATCACCGTGTCTTTCTCCGCGTGGGTTTCCAGAAGAGGACAGGTTCGCTCAGCCACGTATCTCCGAGTCTCAAACTTATCCCAAATTAACGACCGCGGCACCCAAAGCCAGGGATTTCGTAAGCGGCTGACCGCGTAGATGGAAGGGAAGGCTCCTTCCAGGATGAGTCCCGCCGGATGGGTCCGGGTGGATAGCCAGGCGGCCACGGACGAACCGAGCGAATGACCCCAAAGGATAATCTGGCCGTCCTTGAAACCTTTGTCTTTAATCCATTGATAAGCCGCCAGGGCGTCGCCATCCAAGGCTTTCTCACTTAAAGGCCCCTTGCCGCTCCCGCCGTAGTTCCGATAGTCGAAAATCAACTCATCGAAACTGAAGTCGTAAAAGATTTTGGAAACCTCCGCCAGTTGGGACACGCAATCGGCGTTGCCATGGCAATAAAGCAGGACCGGATGGCCCGCATCGGGGTGCTGTACCCACCAGCCAGCTAAAGTCACGCCATCCGCAGAGGTAAATAAAACGTCCTGATATGAGACCCCGAAATTTTTCGGAGTGACCCCGGTAAGGGGGACGGGATGGTAGATCAACTTTCTTTGCAGGGCGACATAGCCGCCTATGACGCTTAAATAGGCCAAAAGGAGGGGAATGAGAATGAGCCTGGGTTGTCTCAAAATTTGACTCTTTTCAGTGAAAATTTGGGGAAGTTTAGCAGAAGCCTCCCCCTCAATTCCCAATAAACACGTCCGAACCACCGCAAGGCCCCCAATGGTACTATTTATGCAACAAATTGGGTTGGAGTAGGGAAACCGGCCTTCTGGGGAATTCATGCGTTCAGGAAAACTTACCTTTCTCGCGGCGTTGTTGGCTTTAGTTGGCTCCGCGCCGCGGCTTCAAGCCGCCATCGGCTTGAGCCAAGTCATGGCTCCGTCCGCCAATTTCGCCATTGGATCCCAAAACGGCCTCATCATGGAGTTCCAGGTCACCGGAAGCGGGCCGGACACCATTACCGATTTCAACATGGAAAATAATATTTGGGGAAATTCGGCCGCCAGTGGCACCCCGCCGGATATTTCCAACATCAAGCTCTGGTACCAGGGCGCCTCCAATCCCTTTTCCCCCGGGTTGGCCATCCCCGTCACCATTCCCGCCTCTTCCCACTACACTTGGACCGCCTCGGGGATGAGCTTCCCGGTAACTGGCGGCGGTTTTATTTTCATCACCGCTGATTTAACCAACACGGCCACCGCGGGGGATGTTTTTGAGACCACCCTCTTCAGCGGGGATGTCACCTTTGGATCGGGGCTCATCTTTCCCAGCTCGGGGGCCGTGACGAACACATCCCCACAAACCATTGTCGCGGCCGGGACTCCGCTCTCCGTTTCCGACGTTAATGTATCCACTGCCGCGCTGCTTCCCGGGAGCGTCAACAATCTGGTCCTTCAGTTGTCCGTCTCCATCAGCGGGACAGCGGATTTCCAAACGATCACGGTCAACAATATCTCCAGCGCCGGGGCCAGCGCCGATATCGGCACGGTCAAGCTTTGGTATCAACCCGGCGGAGGCACCTTCAATGCCGGTAACGCGGTTTACCTAGGCCCCCTTCCCGCCACCGGCGGCAAAAGCTGGGGCAATAGCGTGGCGTTCAATTGGAACATGAAAAACGGAGACGGGCTTTACGTGACGGTGGATATCAACAGCAATCCAACCCTCGGAAACGCCTGCCAATTCGCGGTGCCCGCGAACGGATTGGTGTTCAGCACCGGAAGCCTTCCAACCTCGCAGGTTTCCAACGGTGGAATCCAGACGATTCCCCAGCCCACCCCGACCCGGACGAACACCGCCACCAGTACCTTTACCAGCACTCCGACGAATACCCCTACCGCCACCTTCTCCAACAGCCCGACCCAAACGCCCAGTTTTACCCCGACCGATACCCCGACGGATACGGCGACCCTCACGGCCAGCGCCACTCCCACCGACAGTTTCACGGCGACCCCGACCGTCACCCCCACGAATACCGCCACGATTACCGATACCGCGACGCCCACTTCCACCTTCACGAATTCCTTCACGGCAACCTCGACCGCCACGACGACTCCAACCCGTACGCCCACCTCGACTTCCACTTTCACCAATACCCCGACCCTGTCCCCCACGCCCACCAACTTGATCACCTCGACTCCAACGCCCGATGTCCCGCTTTACTTGGACTCCAACCTGTTCAATCCCGCGAACGGGGGAAGCTTGGGAATGGATCTGAGGGTGGATAAGGTCGGGCAGGTCAAGGTAATGGTCTTCAACATGGCCGGGGATAAGGTAACGACGCTGTCGGACCAATACCGTGATCCCGGAAACTACCGGCTTTCCTGGAACGGACACAACCAGTCGGGCGACTTGGTCGGCAATGGGGTTTATATCGTGCTCATTCAAACCGCTTCCGGGAACAGCAGCCGGAAGGTGATCGTTCTCAAGTAAAACTTATCTTTCTCCAGTCGGACCCCATAGTTTCCGCAATTGAAAAGCGGCCCTCTTCGGCTTTCGGTTCCTCGTGAAGATTCCCTTGTAATTCATTCCATTCGGGCGGTGGGTGGCCTGGGCCGTCTTGAAATCGTTCAAGTTCCAAACATGGGCCCCGGCGACGTAGGGTTTGTCCCGAATCACCTTCCAGTACCGTTCCAGCATTTCCGCCTGGTATTCCTCGCTGAACATGGCCGGTGGATTGGCGTGGCTGCCAGGGATGGCGTCGGCGCCGAACTCGGTGACCAAGACGGGCTTCCGGAATTTCCGGTGGATCGCGTCCAGGTCCCTCGAAAGCCGTGGAATGGCCTTGGGGAGGTCACCCGGCTCACTGTACCAGCCGTAATAACGGTTCACGCAAACCGCGTCCAGGAACCGGAAGGATTCCTCGGTCGAACCCAAAAAGCTCACCAGGGTCACCGGACGGGTCTTATCCAGGCTCCGGGCCAGGGCCGCTAGGCTTTTGAAGAAGGGAACCGCCGTGGGTTTGCGGGAATGGGGCTCATTGGCCAGGCTCCACATGACCACGCTGGGATGGTTCTTGTCGCGCTCGATCATTTCCCGGGTGAATTGGCGACAGAGAGCGAGTCTTTTCTTGAGGCCGGCTTTCGAGAAGAACAGCCCCACCGCTGGGGTCTCATCAATGACCAGGAAACCCTTCTTATCCGCCAAATCCATGTCCTGGTCCGAATAGGGGTAATGGGTGGTGCGGAAGGAATTGGCCCCGACCCATTCCATGTTCCGGTAGTCCTTCCGCAAAACCACCGGTGGAAGGTGGCGCCCGAAACCTGGATAGTCCTCATGCCGCCCGAAACCCCTCAGGAAAACCTGTTTGCCGTTAAGGAGAAGCCGGCTTCCCTTAACGGCGATCGTGCGGATGCCGACGGGGAGACGGACTTGGTCCAAGGTCTTGCCGTCGCGCCTTAACTCCACGGTCAAGCGGTAGAGATGGGGGGAACGAGGGGCCCAAAGCCGGGCTTGGGGGACCACCAGGGCGTCACTAGATTTCCCTTTCCTCAAGGACGATTCCAACGCGGATTTCCAGCCGAAGCCTTCCAAACTAACCCGAATATTGGCCAGTTGAGTGTTGTTGGCGCGGGCCTGAACCCGGACAATCCCGCTTTTTCCCCGGATATCGGTGGTGACCGTAACGTCCTCGATGCTTTCCTTGGGCGTGGTGTAAAGCCAAACCGGCCGTTGGATGCCGCAGAATGGGAAGAAGTCGTAAACGACCGGGGGGTTGAATTGGTTGCCGAAGGAATCCTTGGGGTCCGGCGGAACATTGCCAGGCGGCACCCGGTCGGGCCTGAGGAGGCCCTCCACCCTTACCACCAAAAGATTCACGCCCTCCCTCAGGTATCTTGCTACCTCGAACTCAAATGGAAGATGCCCTCCTTCGTGCGAACCCAGTTTCTTGTTGTTGAGCCAAACCGTGGCGTGGTAATTGACGGAATCGAACCGGATGAAAAATTTATGGTTCTTCAAGGTTGAGTGAAAAGAAAATTTCTTCTGGTACCAAGCCGGCCCTAGGTAATTCATCAGGTCGGGGGACTGTTCGTTCCAACTGCCGGGAACCCGAAGGGTCTTTTCCTTTTTAAAACCGCGGTGCCAGCCCTTCCACAGGCCCTGGCTGAGGGTGTCCTTGCGGAAATCCCATTTGCCCGAGGATTCCAGGGCCATCCGGAACCGGTTTTTTTGGGGATAGATCATTTTTTTTTCTTGGCCTGGGGATATTTACTTTCGTAGGGGTTGACCATGTTCCGGTAGGAGGGGTTCTTCCAGAGGTCCTTGGTTTTGGGAGTTCTCGAGGCGCTCTTTTTAGCCTGCCTTTTTTTCCTCACGGCCGCTCCCGGTTAGAAAAGGACGGCCGAGAGGCTGATGGCGGCGGTGACCGTGATGGCGGAAAGCAGGGTGGTGATGAAAACCAAGTCCGCGCTGAAAGTGGGTTCTTTCTTATATTCAATCCCGAAAATCACCGTCACCACCGCGGTGGGGAAGGCGCTGGAAATGAAAAGGACGCGCGCGAGGAGTCCGTGGAGACCCAAAACATAGGTCAGGAGAAGCCCCAAAAGGGGTCCGGCGAGGAGCCGGGCTCCCACGGAAATCCAGAGTTCCCGGGGGTGCTGGAGGGTGATCCCCCCCTGGGCTAACTGAGCCCCCAAGGTGAGGAGCGCGATGGAAAGCATGCCGTCGGCGGTCCATTTGAGCGACGTCATGAAGGCCTCCGGAAGGTCCCAGTTGAACTGGCGGATGAGGACTGCGGCCAAAAGGGCGTAAAGGATGGGGAGTTTGAGCATGGTGACAAGGCCTTTTTGCCACTCCCGCCACCCACCCACGATGAGGACCCCGAGGGTATAGTTCAAGACGTTCAAGACCGTGATGGTGATGACCTGGATGGCAATACCCTCGCCCTGCACGGCGTCGTTGCCGCGAAGGGCCAGGTTGATGACGGGAATCCCGTAGTTGGCGGCGTTGAATGAGAGGACCCCAAAGGTGGCGGCGGCGGCCAAGTTGTCCCCGAACTTGAGGGCACGGGTCAGGCCCACCATCCCCAGCAGGCTGAAAACGGCGAGGAAGAGGTTGAAGTAAACCGTCTCAGCCACGTCCTGGGTGCTGGGTTTGAAGATGAGCAGGCTGTAGAACATGAAAACCGGCATGAAGACGTAGAAGTTGAGTTTCGAAAGGGAAGGCAGGTCCAGGTTGAAATGTTTGGAGACCGCGTAACCCAGCGCCATGACCAAGAAGATCGGGAGGATGACATTGCCGGCGATGTAAAAAAATAACAAGGTAGGTTCCTTGGTTCGGGTTCAGTCCGTCGGAAAGTTATTTTACCCTTGGCGACCGGCGGAAAACATTTATATTCAAAAGCCCGGCGGGTATGGGCTATACTTTGTTTCCAGAATGAACCTTCCGCCTTTCAATCAAAAAGCCCTTTCATCCCGCGCCGGGTTGGCTTGATGGCCTCGGACAAGCGCCACCACTTTCTCATCGTTTTCCTCGCCGGAAGCGCCGCCCTCTTGATGGCCCTTTCGCTTATCCCCACGGGGGAAAAGCCCAACCTGCTGGGGAACGTCGGCTCACACACGGCTTTTTTCCTCTATAGCGGCTTCGGCCTATGGGCCTGGATTTTTCCCCTCGTTTTCCTCCGTTTCGCCATCGCCCGCTTCACCGACGATCCCTTGAACCAGCCGGGGTTGAAGATCGTGGGACTGGTATTGGGGTTGGTATCCCTTTGTGTGATTACCCGAGTTTTGGCCCCTGGGGTCCAGATGTTTTCCGCCGCCCAAATGCGGGAGGGGGTCGAATGGGGCGGCAAATTGGGGGCTTTAGTCGGGGACCCCATGGAATCGGTCCTGACCCGTTTCGGCACGGGAGTGGTCTGCCTGCTGGTTTTAGTCCTTTCGGCTTGGTTCCTGGAGAAGGAAGAACATTTGGTGACCGCCGTCCGCCGGGCCTGGGAAGGGCTGTCCCGGGGCGCACAGTGGTTTGGGGAACATGGTTTTGAAGCCTTTGCCCTGCTGGGGGAAAAGGCCCGAAAATCCATCGCCGATTGGAAGGCCCGCCGGGGTGAAAAGAGGGCCGCCGATCAGGCCCGCCAAAAACTGGCCTCGCAGGAAAAGATTTTCAAAGGCAACGTTGAGGACGAGGCCCCGCTCCCGCCGAAACCCCCAGTCAAGGTCGCTCCCGCGCCTACTTCGCTCCGGCCTGAGAAGCCCGCGAAGTCCAAAGCCCTCTTTACGGGCGATGCCGAGGAATCCCTCGACAAGCTCGGGGCAGACCCTGTGAAGCCGGTGGTTGAAGAAGAAGAGGATGTCGTGACCGCCGCCATGGCCGAGGCCAAAGGGGGGGATCCCATGACCCTCAAGCAAAAGATGGAGGCAGCCAGCATCGAGATGGCCGAAGAAGAGGAAGAGGCGGCGGAGCCCGCCAAGCCCGCCCGGGTGATCCGGCAGTGGCAGTTGCCCACGGTGCATATCCTCAAGAGCGCGGAAGAATCCAAGGACAAGGTGGCCGACGACTTCGAGGGGGTCAGCCGCACCCTTAAGGAGACCCTCACTAATTTCGGGGTGGACGCCAACGTGGTGGGAGTCAACCCCGGCCCCACCGTGACCCAGTACGAGGTCCAACCCGCGGCGGGGGTTAAGATCACCCGCATCGTCTCCCTTGCGGATGACTTGGCCTTGGCCCTCAAATGCGGGCAGGTGCGGGTGGTGGCGCCTATACCCGGCAAGGCCACGGTGGGCATCGAGGTGCCCAATTCGAAGGGGCGGGTGGTGACCTTGAAGGAACTCATCGCCTCCGATTCCTTCCTGAACTCCCACAAGAAACTCCTGGTGGCGCTCGGCAAGGACATCCCCGGTGACGCCTGTAACGCCTCCATCAAGGAGATGCCCCACGTCCTCATCGCGGGTTCCACGGGATCGGGCAAGAGTGTTTGTGTGAATACCTTGATCGCCAGCCTCCTCTTCAAGCTTTCGCCGGAGGAACTGCGGCTAGTGCTCGTGGACCCCAAGCGGGTGGAGATGGCGATCTACAAGGGACTGCCCCACCTGGCCCTGCCGGTCGTGAACGACCCCAAAGAAGCCCACTTGGCTCTAAAGTGGCTGGTGCGGGAAATGGAGGAGCGCTACGAGCTCCTGGCCCACGTGGGGGCCCGCGACATCGACAGTTACAACACCAAGATTCTCCAGAAACGGGAGGCGGGGGAGACCGAGGCCTACCCGATGTATTACATCGTGGTTCTGGTGGACGAGCTGGCGGACCTGATGATGGTGGCCAAGGACCAGGTGGAGGATTCCATCACCCGCCTGGCCCAGATGGCGAGGGCGGTTGGCATCCACCTGGTGTTGGCGACCCAGCGGCCGAGCGTCGAGGTTATCACCGGGATCATCAAGGCCAACTTCCCCTCGCGCATCGCCTTCCAGGTCTTTTCCAAGGTGGACTCCCGCACCATCCTCGACATGAACGGCGCCGAGGCCCTCCTGGGCCGGGGCGACATGCTTTACCTGGCCTCGGGCGCCCCCAAACCCCTGCGTCTCCAGGGAGCTTACGTGTCCACCGAGGAGATCGAGCGATTGGTGGATTTCTGGACTTCCCAAGGCGTGCCCATGTATTCGGCGGACCTGACCACCTCCAAGTCGAAGGACATCGTGACGGAGGAGAGCGAGGACGAACTTTATGAGAGCGCCAAGGAAATCGTCATCCGGGCCAAGCAGGCCTCGACGTCCCTCCTTCAAAGACGCTTGAAGATCGGTTATGGCCGGGCCGCCCGCCTATTGGATGACATGGAAGTCCGTGGGATTGTGGGACCGGCCGATGGAAACAAACCCCGTAAGATCCTCGTCCAAACCGGTGGAGGGAACGATGGGGCATTCGAGGGAGATGAGGAAGAACTTGATGAAAAAATGGACTGAAAGCTCTAACCACGAAGTTCACGAAGGACACAAAGTTAATCCTATGTCTTTATTGAAAAAGGTTTTTTTGGTTTACTTCGTGACCTTTGTGTACTTTGTGGTGGGAGCTGCGATCGCCGGTGCTTCCAAGAAAGACCTGACCGTCGCCGAGATCACCCAAAAGGTGGAGGAGGCCCAGGCCGCGATGAAGGACGTCCAGATGGAACTGAGCATGGAAATGAAGGACACCCTTTCCGGCGCCCAGCAGAACTCAAGGGGTTTGGTCAAAATGAAGTCCCCTGACAAGATCTATGTCCACTACACCAAGCCCAGCGAGCAGTACCTCTATATCGGCGCCAAGCTGGTGCAAATGTACCAGCCTGACCAAAAGACGGTTTACCAACAGCAAAACGGGAAGGGCAAGAACGCGGCCCCCGTTTACTTGGGGGTAGGGAAGGAGCTGAAGAAGTACGTGAAGATCAGCAAGGTGTCACTCTACAAGAACTCGGACAATGAGGTGGGATTGCTTTTCGAGCCCAAGGACAGCATGGAGGCCGGGTTTGACAAGATGAAGGTCTTGATCCACAAGAAGGACTGGTGGCCCTACCAAATCGAGATGGAAACCCCCTCGATGAACTCCAAGGCCAAATTCTCCAATTTTTCCTTCAATAAGGGGATCGAGGCGGATGTGTTTGACTTTAAACCCCCTAAGGATGCCCAAGTCGTTGACGGGGCGGTTTTTTAACAATATTACCCTCGCCCCTTGAGGGAGAGGGAAAGGGTGAGGGGTGGTGTAAACTAGTGCCACTCGCTTCACCCTCACCCCGCCCTCTCCCATTGAGGGAGAGGGGGAAAATTAATTACCAGAGGTTTTGATGAGCCTTGGCTCCGATTTAAGGGACGCGCGGGAAGCGGGCAAAATTTCCCTCGAGACCGTTTCCCAACGCACCAAAATCCCCGTGAAATACATCGAGGCGATCGAGCGGGACGATTACTCTGTTTTTCCCTCCCAGACTTACGCGCGCGGGTTCATCCGCGCCATCGCCAAGGTCGTGGGCATGGACCCGCAGATCCTCACCCGCCAGTTCAACGCCGAGAACAAGCCCCAACAGATGCGCATCGAGCCCAAAAACGCCGAGGCGGAGTTGGAAAAAGCCCTGGGCTGGCGGCCCACCTTGGACCGTCCCCCCGTTTTTCGCAGGCCCGAAAACGAGGGCGACCTGAACCTGGAATTCGTGGAAGAGGAATTTTCACAACCCATCCAGCGGGAGCCCTCCTCGATGCGCAAGCGGCCCCGGGGATTGGGTAAAACGAATTGGAACAAACTGGCCAGCCAGGCGTTGACCCTTTTGGCCGTCCTGATCATTGTGGGCGCCGGTTACCACTATGGCCGCCGGGTCCTTTCCAGGATCAAGTGGTCCAGCCCCAAGACGGAGGCGGCGTCCGCCCCCACCCAGGGTTACGAGCCGGTGAAGGTGGCGGATAAGTACCAGCACCTGGTCTTGAAGGCTTTGGACAAGTCCTGGGTCCTGGTCACCATGGACGACGGACAATCCAAATCCGAAACTGACCTGGACCAAGGCGAGGTCAAGACCTACAAGGCCGTGAAGAATTTCAAGGTGAAGCTGGGCAACGCGGGCGGGGTGGATGTGCAATTCAACGGGAAACCCCTGGGGGTGCTGGGGGTGGCGGGCCAAGTGGTGGAAATCGTCCTTCCGCCCGGCTCGGCCAAGGATTCCGGAGAAACCCATTCCTCGGACGACAATTCTTAAGGAGCTCCCATGGCGGACACCTACTCATTTGACGTTGTTTCCGAGGTGGATTTCCAGGAAGTGGACAACGCCGTCAACCAGGCCATGAAGGAAATCTCCCAGCGCTACGACTTCAAGGGGAGCATCAGCCAGATCACCCTCAACAAAACCGCCAAGGAACTGGAAATCGTCTCCGACAACGAATCGCGCTTGAACGCCGTCAAGGACATCCTCATTTCCAAGTTCATCAAGCGCAATATTTCCCCCAAGGCCATGGATTTCCAGAAATTCGAGGCGGCCTTCAGCGGCACCGTGAACCAGAAGGTCAAGATCGTCAGCGGCATGCCGATGGAGAACTGCAAGGACATCGTCAAGCGCATCAAGGATTCCAAGCTCAAGGTCCAAGCCTCCATCGTGGACGAGAAGGTGAGGGTCTCCGGCAAATCCAAGGACGATCTCCAGGCCGCCATGCAACTGGTCCGCTCCGCTGATTTGAAGGTTCCCGTCCAGTTCAATAATTACCGGTAATCCATAGGTTCCCATGGCCACGACCAAATCCTTGTCGCCCCTCGGTGACATTTACCAACAAGCCTGGGAATCCTGTTCCGATTTGTGGCCTCTCTTCGTCCTGCGGTTCATCTTCATGCTCCTCAACATCGGGGCCATGATCCTTTGCCTCATCTTAGTATTCGGCTCCTTAATCCTCAGCCTGTTCAAGGGCTTGCAGGATATGAGACCCAACGACGTCCAGGATTATTTCAAGAATTTCGACTTTTCAGGTTTTGCCCACGACCCCGGTTGGCTGGTTTCGGCGGTGGGGATCTTCGCGCTTTACATGATCTGGTGGCTTCTTTTGGAGAACCTCTTCAACGCGGGTCTTTACCGGCGCTTGTGGGACCGCCAGAAAAACGGGGCCGACTTCAATCTGAGGCAGTTTTTCGTGGATGGAATCCAGTATTTCCTGCCCATGCTGGGACTCTATCTTCTTTTAATCTTCAGCTTCTTTTTCGTGATGTTCTGCCTTTTCGTGGGGGCGATCGCCTTCGGAATCCTGTTCAAGGCGATGGGCATCATTTGGCTAGGAATCCTCCTGATGATCCCGGGGTTCTTCCTGTTCCTCCTGCTCATGGCGACCCTGGCGGCGACCTGGTACATGGCCAACGCCTACGTGATGGAAGGATTCGGCGTGATGGACTCCTTTCGGAGGGCCTTCCTGAAATGCAAGGAGAACACGGGGCGGGTCCTCTGGGGAATCCTGGTGGTTTTTATCGGCTACTTCATCCTTTCCTTTTCGTTCCAATTGATCATGGGGTTGTTTTCCCACGTGCCATTGATCGGCGCCCTCTTCCTGCTCTTTGAGATGTTCGTTAATTTTGTCCTGGCCGTGATGATTTGGGTCTTTATCCCAGCGGTGGCGGTTACTTTCCTCCTGGAAAAGGAAGCCTGAAAGTTGAATTTGATCCCCGCCCGAGGGTTCGCCCTCAACGGCTACCCTTATGGGGAGGCGGATAAGATCCTCCAGCTTTACACCCTCCAATGGGGGAAGGTGAAGGCCATCGTCAAGGGAGTCCGGAAACCCAAAAGCCGCTTGGCCTCCGCTACGGAACTTTTCACCGAATCCGCTTTCGCACTTTACAAGAAGCCCCATTCCGATCTTTACCTGCTGAGCCAAGCCAAGATCCTGTGCGGTTACGCGGAACTAAAGAAAGCGTTTCAGGCCATCACGGCCCTTCAGATTTTAGCCGACCTTTTGACGCAGGCCCTTCATGACGCCGAACCGAACCCGAACCTTTACGCCTTGTTGAAGGGGACATTGGCGGCATTGGGGGAAAGTTCCGATGGTTTGGAGACGGTCCTGTCGGCCTTCATCATCAAGTTCATCGAATTGTTGGGCCATCCCATGGAATTGGATCACTGCGCCGAATGCGGAGCGAGCCTGCAAAGGAAAGGCGCCTATTTGATTCCCCACCGAGGTGGGGCCCTCTGCCTGGATTGCAGTCCCTCGGGGCCCTCGCGCTTGAAGGTATCCCCCGCGGGATTGGCGATCCTCCGGAAATTGAGGGAGTTGCCGGTGGCCAAGGCGCGGGTGGTCAAAATGAAGCCGGCCTTTTCAAGGAGCCTGTTCCTGCTCTTGATGGAGTACCTGGAGAGGACAATCGAGAAAAAGATCAAATCGGTGGACTATTACCTGAAGGTCCTGCCGGCGGGTGAGAAGCCATGATCATCGTGGTGATGGGGGTCGCGGGTTCGGGTAAGACGACGGTGGGAAGGAAACTCGCCTCGGTTTTGGGTTTTCCTTTTTTCGACGCGGACGATGACCACCCCGAGGCCAACAAAAGGAAAATGGCCGCGGGGGTTCCTTTACAAGATTCCGACCGCCAGCCCTGGCTGGAGATCATCGCCGAAGAAATAAACCAAATGGACCGGCGAGGTTCCTCCGCCGTTTGGGCCTGTTCCGCCCTGAAACAAAAATACCGGGACACCCTTTCCAGTGGCGTGAAGGTCATTTGGGTTTACTTGAAGGGCGATAAAGAATTGATTCGACAAAGATTGGGCGCGCGGAAAGGCCATTTCATGAGTCCGGAATTATTGGACAGCCAGTTCGCGGCCTTGGAGGAGCCGAAAGAGGCGATCGTTCTCGACATCACCCGGGATTCCGATAAGATAGTTCAGGAGTTGGTTGAGAAACTCAAATTGGCTTAAACGGGGTACCGGTCTTGTACGTTGAGGGAAGCACGAAATCCTTCTTTTCTTTTCTTTTGGCCGTCTTGATCGTCTTTTCAGCGGCTTTCTGGCCCCAGGCCAAATTCATAGCGCGATTCTTATTCGATTTGCTTTGCATCAATGCCCGCCAGCAGTTCCAGCTCTTCCTCCAGTTCCTTCACCAGCATTGGTCTTTTCTCCAATAACCTAAAAGAACCCTAAAATCCTTGATTTTAGGTCTTTCCTGCCTATACTTGACTTTCTTTTCCACTTTGAGCACCTTTAACACATAAGGCTGATTTAAAGCTGATTCAGGGAGGTCCCCGGCCATGAAATTCTCATCTACCGAAGAATACGGTTTGCGCTGCATGTTGCAGATGGCGCGCAAGGGCGAAAAGGGAACCACCACGATCGTCGAGCTCTCCAAACGGGAGAACCTCACCCCCGCCTATGTGGCGAAGATCATGGGCGTTCTCCGCAAGGGCGGCTTGGTGCAGAGCATCCGGGGACAAAGCGGTGGTTACAAGCTGGCGCGAGATCCCCATGAGATCAACGTGAACGAGGTACTGGAGGCGCTCGGTGGGAAGTTCTTCACCCAGGAGGAATATTGCGCCACTCCTTCCGGCGAGCATACCTCCTGCATCCACTCGATGGATTGCGCGGTACGGTCCCTTTGGTACGGCCTCTCCAACGCCTTGACCGGCTACCTGAAAAAGTGCCGGCTTTCGGATTTGGTGTTGACCGAGTCCCAGATGGAAAGCCTCCTGAGCCAGGCCCAGGATCCCCGCCCGGCCGCGCTGGCGGTCCGGGGACCGGTGAGTCCGAAGCCTTAAGGAAAGCGAAACCAGGAAACCCATGAAGCCAAAAACGCAGGAACAACCGATTGACCAAGTCACCCGCGAGGACTACAAGTTCGGGTTCACCACCGATATCGAGGCGGACTCGGCCCCGCCAGGGTTGAACGAGGAGATCATCCGTTTCATCTCCAAGAAGAAAAAAGAGCCCTCCTTCCTTCTTGAGTGGCGCCTGAAATGCTACCGCCATTGGACAAAGATGAAAGAACCCACTTGGCCCAGCGTTCATTACCCTCCCATCAACTACCAGGACATCATTTACTATTCCGCCCCCAAGCAGGGCCCCAAGAGCCTAAAGGAAGTGGACCCCGAGATCCTCAAGATGTTCGACAAGCTGGGCGTGCCCCTGCAGGAGAGGGAAGTGCTGGCGGGGGTGGCCGTGGACGCGGTGCTGGACAGCGTATCGGTAGGGACCACCTTCAAGAACAAACTGGCCGAGATGGGTGTCATCTTCTGCTCCTTCTCCGAGGCCGTGCAGGAACATCCGGCGCTGGTGGAAAGATACCTGGGTAGCGTGGTGCCCTACAACGATAACTACTTTGCGGCCTTGAACAGCGCGGTCTTCACCGACGGCTCCTTCTGTTACGTGCCCAAAGGCGTGCGCTGTCCCATGGAGCTTTCCACCTACTTCCGCATCAACGCGGCCAAGACCGGCCAGTTCGAGAGAACCCTCCTCATCGCCGACGAGGGCGCTTACGTGAGCTACCTGGAGGGCTGCACCGCCCCCATGCGGGACGAGAACCAATTGCACGCGGCGGTCGTGGAACTGGTCGCGCTCGGCAACGCCGAGATCAAGTATTCCACGGTTCAAAACTGGTACCCGGGCGACAAGGAAGGCAAGGGCGGGGTCTACAACTTCGTCACCAAGCGTGGCGCCTGCCGGGGGAACGGCTCCAAGATTTCCTGGACCCAGGTGGAGACGGGGTCCGCCATCACCTGGAAATACCCCAGCTGCATCCTGCAGGGGGACAACTCGGTGGGCGAGTTCTACTCGGTGGCGGTGGCCAACAACTACCAGCAGGCCGATACCGGCACCAAGATGATCCACCTGGGGAAGAACACCAAGAGCACCATCATTTCCAAGGGCATTTCCGCCGGGCACGGCCAGAACACTTATCGGGGAATGGTCCGCATCCAACCGGCCGCCGAGAACGCGCAAAACTACACGCAGTGCGACTCCCTACTGATGGGCGACAAATGTGGGGCTCACACGGTTCCCTATATCGAGGTGAAAAACAACAGCTCCCGGGTAGGCCACGAGGCCTCCACCTCCAAGATTTCCGAGGACCAGGTTTATTACTGCCGCCAGCGGGGGCTTTCCACCGAGGACGCGGTGAACCTGATCGTGAACGGGTTCTGCAAGGAAGTATTTCGCAAGTTGCCTATGGAGTTCGCGGTGGAAGCGCAGAAACTCTTGAGCGTGAGCCTTGAAGGCTCGGTTGGTTAAACCCAATAAGGATCCGAAAATGAAAATGCTGGAAATCAAAAATCTAAAGGCCAAAGTCGAGGACAAGACCATCCTAAACGGGGTGAACCTGACCCTCCAGGCCGGAGAAGTCCACGCCATCATGGGGCCCAACGGCTCGGGTAAAAGCACCCTGGCGCACGTTCTGTCGGGCCGCGAGGGCTACGAAGTGACGGAAGGTGAAGTCCTTTTCGAGGGTAAGGACCTGCTGGCCTTGAAGCCGGAGGATCGGGCCCGGGCGGGAATCTTCCTGGCCTTCCAATACCCGGTGGAGATACCGGGCGTGAACAACACCTACTTCCTCAAGGCGGCTCTGAACGCCATCCGGAAGGCCCGGGGCGAGGAAGAGCTGGACGCCATGGATTTCCTGGAACTGGTGAAGGCCAAGCTCAAGCCCCTCAAGATGGACGAGTCCATGCTGCAGAGGGCCGTCAACGAGGGCTTCTCGGGCGGTGAAAAGAAAAAGAATGAGATCCTCCAGATGGCGGTCTTGGAGCCCAAGTTGGCCATCCTGGACGAGACCGACTCGGGGCTCGATATCGACGCCTTGAAGGTGGTGGCCGACGGCGTGAACGCCCTCAAACGCAAGGACCGCGCCTTCCTGATGGTCACCCACTACCAAAGGCTTTTAGATTACATCGTGCCCGACCAAGTGCATGTGCTGGCGGGCGGCCGAATCGTAAAAACCGGCGGCAAGGAACTGGCTCTGGAACTGGAAAAGAAGGGCTACGAGTGGATCACGCAAAAGGCGGGAGTGTAAGGACGATGAACGCCACGGAAGCCAAAAACACCTACCTGTCGGCCTTCCCAGATTGGGAGAAGGCCGCCCTTTCCAAGGACCCCTTCTGGCTGAGGGAGACGCGGGAAAAGGCCCTGGCGGCTTTCGGGGAGGCGGGGTTTCCCACATCCAAAGAAGAGACCTGGCGCTATACGGACCTGGACCATCTTTTCCAACTGCCCTTCGATTTGACTGGCGAAAAACCGGCCAAGGCGGCGGTGACGGCCGAGCTCAAGTCGCTGGGATTTGACACGGAGAAGGCCTACCTGGCCGTTTTTGTGAATGGTCATTTCTCCAAGGAACTCTCCCACCTGCCGGCGGGCCGCTCCGAAGAAGCACCCAAGAGCCTCATTGAGAACCTGGCCAACGGCCCC
The DNA here is from genome assembly GCA_035524855.1 of bacterium. Lineage (GTDB taxonomy): Bacteria > Oederibacteriota > Muellerivitia > Muellerivitales > Muellerivitaceae > DATKOC01. The sequence continues at coordinate 9,783 of DATKOC010000222.1, read as the reverse complement.
TTAAAGCGCGAGTTCGCCCATATCCTGCCCTTCGAGAGTCGGCCCTTGGTGGCCCTGAATTACGCTTACTTTACGGATGGGTTGTTCCTCCACGTGCCCAAAGGAAAGAAGCTGGAGAAGCCGATCCACGCCGTTTATCTGTCCACCAATACCGGCCATGCCACGCAGTCGCACCTGCGTAATCTCATCCTGATGGAGGAAGGTTCCCAGGCCATCCTGATCGAGCACTATTGGGGCAACAACCTGAAGCCCTACTTCACGAACGCCGTCACCAAGGTTTCCCTGGGCAAGGGGGCCCGGTTGGAACACACCAAGATCCAGCAGGAAAGCGCGCTGGCCTACCACTTGGGTGTGCTGGCGGTCCACCAGGAGACGGACAGTCACCTGACCTCCCGTGTTTTTTCCTTGGGCGGCGCCTTGGGCCGCAGTGAGGTGGAAACCGCCCTCGCGGAAAAAGGGGCCCACTGCCTCCTGGAGGGGCTCACGTTGGCGAGGGGTAAGCAGCACTTAGATATCCGAACCTTCATCGACCACCTAGCCCCCTCCTGCCGGAGTGAGGAAACCTTCAAGGCGGTCGTGGACAACGAGTCCACCGCCATCTTTGACGGCAACATCCTGGTGCGGGAGAACGCCCAGAAGACCGACGCCCGGCAGTCCAACAAAAACCTTCAGCTCTCCACGGAATCCAAAATTTATTCCAAACCCCAGCTTCAGATTTACGCGGACGACGTCAAGTGTTCCCATGGCTCGGCGACAGGCCAACTGGACGAGGAAGCCCTCTTTTATTTCGAGTCTCGGGGGATCGGCAAGGCGGAGGCCAAACGGATATTGGTCAGCGCCTTTGCGGGGGAGATGGTGGACCGGGTTTCGGATGAATACCTCAAGGAACCGCTCCGCCGGATGGTGGGTGAGTGGCTGGAGGGGAAGTCGTGAAAACCAAGCTCCGCGTTAAACCCAAGCCAGCCCCGAAAACCACGGTCTTCAACGTGGAAAAACTTCGCAAGGACTTTCCGCTACTGCGCCAAAAGGTGCATGGGAAGCCCCTCGTTTACCTGGACAACGCCGCCACGACCCAGAAACCCCTCGTGGTCATCGAGACCCTGGAGAAGTTCTATAAGGAATACAACTCCAACATCCACCGGGGCTTGCATCTCCTGAGTGAAAAGGCTACCGCCGCCTATGAGGCGGTGCGGATCAAGGCCCAGGCCTTCGTGAACGCCGCCGATCCGAGGGAGATCATTTTTACCCGGGGCACGACCGAGGGCATCAACCTGGTCGCCCAAACCTGGGGCCGCCAGAACGTGGGGGCGGGGGACGAAATCCTGGTCACGACCATGGAACACCATTCCAACATTGTTCCCTGGCAGATGCTTTGCGGGGAGAAGGGAGCCATCTTGAAAGTGGTTCCCATCCATGACGACGGCGAATTGGATATGGAGGCCCTGGCCAAGCTTCTGACGCCTAAGACTAAGCTCCTGGCCATTACTCACGTTTCCAACGCTTTGGGGACCATCAACCCCATCGCCGACATTGTCCGGTTGGCCCATTCCAAAGGCGCGAGGGTTTTGGTGGATGGGGCCCAGGCGGCGCCGCATTTGGCTGTGGACGTGCGGGCGCTGGATTGTGATTTTTACGTTCTTTCCGGGCACAAGATTTATGGGCCCACGGGGATCGGAATCCTCTACGGGAAATACCAACTGCTGGACTCCATGCCGCCGTACCAGGGCGGCGGGGACATGATCGCCTCCGTGACCTTCGAGAAAACCCTCTATAAGAAACCGCCCTACAAGTTCGAGGCGGGCACGCCCAATATCGCCGACACCATCGGATTGGGGGCGGCGTTGGATTACATCACGAAAACTGGGCTGGACAATATTGCCGGCCATGAGCAGGACCTTTTGGCTTACGGCACAAAGAAACTCTCCGAGATTTCGGGGCTCAAGCTCGTGGGAACCGCTTCCCACAAAGCCGGGGTGCTGTCTTTTACCTTAGGCGAGATCCACCCCCACGACATCGGCACCATCCTGGACCGGCAAGGTGTGGCCATCCGCGCCGGGCACCATTGCGCCCAACCGGTCATGGATCGCTACGGTATTCCCGCGACGGCGCGCGCCTCGCTGGCCCTCTACAACACCCGGGGCGAGATTGACGCCCTCACCAAAGGCATCCGCAAAGTCTTGGAGGTACTGGGCTAATGTCCGACTTCAGCGACCTTTACCAAGATCTCATCCTGGACCACCAGAAGAATCCCCGGAACTTCGGGGAACTGTCCGGCGCCAACCATCACGCGGACGGTTTCAACCCGCTTTGTGGGGATAAGATCGCCCTGGACCTAAAGGTGAACGGCGAGGGCGTGATTGAGGACGTCAAGTTCAAGGGATCGGGCTGCGCCATCTCCAAGGCCTCAGCCTCCATGATGACGGTGGCCCTGAAGGGGAAAAAGGCCGAAGAGGCCGAGAAAATGTTCCATCAATTTCACGACATGGTCATGGGCAAGGAAGGCGCCAAGACGGGCGAACTGGGCAAACTCAAGGTCTTCGCCGGCGTGCGGGACTACCCGGCCCGGGTCAAATGCGCCAGCCTGGCCTGGCACACGATGGAAGCCGCCCTCCACGACCAAAAGGACGTGGTTTCCACCGACGACGGGGTGGCCCCATGAGTTACGAACTGGTCACCGCCACCCGGGACTGTAAGGCCATCACTATTCCCTACGGCACCGAGACCCTCATCTTCAAGGATGAGAAGGTTTACGTGACCCAGAACCTGGGGGGAAGCTTCACCTTGCAGCGGGACAACGGACAATTGGTGCGCATTGAGGGTAAGGATGCCGACGTGATCGGCAAGGAAGTGCCGCCCGAGGCGAAGGTCTTCAAGATTGAGTACGGCGAGGGCAACGAGCGGGACCTGAAGGACGTGGAAAAGGATGTGTGGGACCAGCTCAAGACCTGTTACGATCCCGAAATTCCCGTGAACATCGTGGAACTGGGGCTCATTTACAGTTGCGATATCCTGCCCCATCCCGAGGGTGGGAAGCGGGTGAACGTGGTCATGACCCTAACCGCGCCCGGTTGCGGCATGTCCACGGTGCTCAAGGCCGAGATCGAGCAGAAACTCAGCCGCATCGCGGGGGTGCGGGAATCCCAGGTGGAAGTCACCTTCGAGCCGCCCTGGAACCAATCCCTCATGACGGAAGCTGCCCGGCTTCAATTGGGGATGATGTAAGATATCCCCGCTGAAATCCAACTTCAGGACTCCACTCTCATGGAAACCCCGAAGCCCCCTTCTGTGCCCACCCGCCCGACGTTTGGCTGGGTTTACTTCCTTCTCCCCCCTTTTTTAACTTTTCTTTTTTATCTCCCGTTGTTTCGAAATGGTTTCGTCAATTGGGATGACCCCCAGGTTATCCAGAACAACGTCCATATTCGTTCGTTGGGAATTTCCAACCTCCATTGGATGTTGACCTCGTTTGACACCGGCAATTGGATGCCATTGACCTGGTTGACCTTGGCCCTGAATTTCCTCATGGGAGGGTTGAGGCCGGGTGGTTACCATGCCCTCAACCTTTTGCTGCACGTCCTCAATACGGGGCTTATTTACCTGCTTGCCCGGAGGCTGACCCGGGAAAACCAGCCGAAACCAGGGGCTCCAAACCAAGGTGGGGGGAAATTCGCGGAATTCACCGCCTTCCTGACGGCCCTGATGTTCGGGTTACATCCCCTCCATGTGGAGTCGGTAGCCTGGGCCTCGGAGCGTAAAGATGTCCTTTCCGCATTTTTTTACCTACTGGCCCTTTTCCTTTACATGGGTTACGTCTCAATGCCCCGACGGAAGGGCCTGTTTTACTCCGGGAGCTTGCTCGCGTTCGCTTTGTCCCTGATGTCCAAGCCCATGGCGGTGAGCTTGCCGTTGGTTTTGTTGACCCTTGATGTTTGGCCCTCGAAGCGGTTTCGGTGGAATGCCGCCCCGCTTTGGATTGAAAAGATTCCATTTTTCGCCTTGGGGGCCATGGGAGCCATCACGGCTTACTTGGCCCAATCCTCCGCAAGGGCCGTCGCCTCCTTCGATTTATATTCCGTGGACCTCCGGATTCTAAACGCTTTCCGGTACCTCGTTTTTTATCCCTGGAAAATGATATTTCCCGTAGGCCTCTCACCCCTTTATCCGATTTCTCCCCAGTGGACATTGGACGACAACCTGGAGTGCGGGTTTGGAATCCTGGTGACGACAGCCGTTGTTGTAGTTTCCTTCCTATTCCGCAAAGGAGCGCCTTACCTGGGTGTGGCGGGGCTGGCCTACTTGGCGGCCTTGGCGCCGGTATTGGGGATCTTCCAAGTGGGAAGCCAAGCGGCCGCCGACCGTTACGCTTACTTGCCCAGCCTCCCCTTGTTCATGCTTGTGGCGGCCTGGGTTGCGTCCCAATGGAAGCGTTCTTCGCCGATTTTTTTCATGTTGTGCCTCCTGCTGAGTTTGGCGATGGGTTACGTCACCCTCCGGCAAATCCATGTGTGGACCGATTCCAAGACCCTTTGGGAAAGGGTGGTCGGGCTCTATCCGGGCCAATCCGTGACGGCCCATACCAATTTGGGGACTGTTTACCAAGGCGAGGGCCGCTACGGCGAGGCACTGGCCCAATTCCAAATGGCGGCGGCCATCCCTCCGCCATCGGCGGTTACCCATAACGGCATCGCGGCGGCCTATTTTTTCATGGGAAAGATGGCGGAGGCCCAACGGGAGTTTGAGGCCGCGGCCTCCTTGGACCCGCGTTATGCCTCGCCGCACCGGAACCTTTGGTATATCCACAAAAGCCGGGGGGAGTGGAAGGAGGCCTTGGCGGAAATCCAAAAGGCCGTGGAATTGGCCCCGGACAACCCGGATTTCAACCAATGTTTGGGGGAAACCTTGGATCATTTGGGACAGGCGGGGCAAGCGCAGGTTTACCTCCGGCGGGCGGAAGACCTGCGAATGGGAATCCTGAGATAGACTTTCCAAGAAATCCTCGTCCGTGGCCTACCATTTCAATTACCATGGGCCCATGAGGATAAAAAAGCATCCCCATCTTTCTTTGACGCTGGCCTTGCTGGTATTGGGTTCCGCCGCGCCCCGGCTAGCAGGAACCCAGGAACCGGCGCCTGTCCCGCAGCCGCAGGGTGAGGCCGTCGCTTCCGGATCTGTTCCTGAAAATCCGGAGGCCCGTCCCAAAAAGAAAAGATGGGATTTGGATAAGGCCGGCCCCAAAAGTCTTGCAACCTCAAAAAAGAAAAAGCGACCCAGAAAAATAAATCGTTCTTCTCATGCGGGCACGGAGGGTTCCCAAACGGAAGTGACCGACCAGACCGAAGTCTCGAATCAAGCCGACCGGAAAAAATAAGGGTTTCACGCTTCCTGCTCGCTTGTGGGCGGTAGAATTCGTTGGGAAGTTAGTGTTCTTGCGGATAAAATAACCCCGCCTCAAGCCTCCACTTTAATGTCCGGATCACTTATGGAACCCACTTCGAATCCAACTCCGAATCCCAAACCCAAACTCGCTTCCGCAAAAGCGGCCGCGGCAAACCTCGCTTCGGGAACGAAGTCGGTCGTGCGGTTCGTCGTCCTGAAAATCATCGGGATCGTTCTCGCGATGCTCTTTCTTTTTGTGGCCGCGTTTTTCCTTGCCTACGCCGCTTCCGCGACGGCCACCACTGTAAAGGGCAAAGAAGCCAAGATTACTGTGGTTTCCGGCAAGGCTTGGGGACATTGCACCAGCTTCCGGTTGGGAGGGCTTTTCGAGGTGACGGCCGAGATGGACAAACAGAAATACGAGAAGATCTATTGCTTTTACCCCGCCTGGCCGGACATCCTCCAACCCAGCAAGGGGGATGTCATCCAGGTTTGGCCGGCGAAACAGCCTGTGACAGGCGCGCCCGCCGTGGAAGGATGGGGCTGGTTCATCGTGGGCACCTTTTTCGTGCTGGGCCTGCTATTTTTCGAGTTCGCTTTCCTCGTCCTGACGATCGGCTGACCTCTCTCTTCTTAAAATTCCCAGCCTAAACCCAGTCCCGGGTGGCTTTGGCACAATAGGATTTGGGGTGTGGGCGCCAAGCTGGTTTTCGAATCGCCCCGGACCAAGCTGTTGTACCTCTGGACGGCGTTGTATTTGTCGCTGGAGCCGATGGCGCCGATAATGACATTTGGCACCATTGAAATTTGCACCGCCACCGAGCCGGTGGCGATACGGTCGATCCAATCAACGTTCACGAAGGGGACCGGCTTGAAGGTCAAGGCCACGTCCACCCCCGCCGCGACCCCGCCGACCAAAAAGAGCCAGAAGGCTAATTCAGCCTCTTCCGACTCGTGGATCATGCGGGCGGCCTCTGGGTCGCCCAGGGGATAGATAACAGCCTTGAAATCCCGGAAGTTCTCCAGTTTTTTTCCGTTGATGGAATATTCCATGTCCGCCCCCAAAATTCCGAACAGCCCCATGGTCATCTTGGTTTGGATTGGGGTCCGTTTGGCCGCGTCCGGTTCTTGGGCCGCGGCGGTGGCGATAAAACAAAAGGCGATGAAAATCCGGAAGGTGAGGGTCATTGGCCCAATATAAACGAACGGTTTAAAAGAGGAAACTTGTCCTAAGGTTAACCGCTTTTCCCCAATAGCAGGGCCTTTTAGCTTGCGATTAACGCTTAAATCCCTTATTTTCTTTCAACGTAACAATGTTTCACCGCAAAGACGCCAAGTCGCCAAGTACGGCAAATTTCATTGAAAACCCAAGATTTGAAACATGTTTTAAGATTTTGGTTTTCCATTGTTAACCTTTGCGTCTAGGTGTTTTGGCGTTAAAAGCCTAAATCTTTGCCACTTTCGAGACGGGACCCATGGCGCTTTCATTCCAAGACCTGATCCTCACCCTTGACCAGTACTGGAGCCGCCAGGGCTGCGTCATCCAACAGCCCTACGACCTGGAAAAGGGCGCCGGCACCTTCAACCCCGCCACCTTCTTCCGCGTGTTGGGCCCCGAGCCCTATCACGTGGCCTACGTGGACCCCTGCCGCCGGCCCAAGGACGGCCGTTACGGCGAAAACCCCAACCGCATGCAGCACTACTATCAGTACCAGATCATCCTCAAACCCTCCCCGGAAAACATGGTGGAGATGTACTTGGAGAGCCTGGAGCAGATCGGCATCCGCCAGGACGAGCATGATATCCGCTTCGTCGAGGACGACTGGGAATCGCCCACGCTGGGCGCCTCGGGACTGGGTTGGCAGGTTTGGATGGATGGCATCGAGATCACCCAATTCACTTTCTTCCAGACAACCGGCGGCTTCGAGCTGAAGCCCGTCTCGGGCGAGATCACCTTTGGGCTCGAGCGCATCGCCACGGTCATCCAGGGCGTCAACAGCGTTTGGGACCTCCACTACGGCGGCAAGAACATCACTTACCGGGACATTTTCCACCACAACGAGAAGGCCTTCTCGGCCTTCAATTTCGAGCAGGCCAATACCAAGATGCTCCTGCGGCACTTCAAGGACTATGAGGGGGAAGTGCGGCGGCTGGTGGAGCTCAAGCTGGTGGGCCCGGCCTACGACTACGTGATCAAGGCCTCCCATACCTTCAACCTCCTGGACGCCCGGGGCGCCATTTCGGTGGCGGAGCGCACCAACTACATCGGCCGGGTGCGGGGTATGGCCAAGGCTGTGGCGGCCGCCTACGTGAAGGAACGTGAGGAACTGGGGTTCCCGCTGTTGAAAAAATCGTGAACGCGCTGAAAAGGCCTTGAAATGAATTTAACCAAAGACGCCATCCTTGAGATCGGGTGCGAGGAACTGCCTTCCTCCTACATCCGCCCAGCCATCGACCAGATGGTGTCGGCGGCGGAAGCGTCCCTGAAGGATCACCGCATCTCCTACCAACACCTCTACACCTATTACACTCCCCGGCGGCTGGCCTTGTTCTTCAAGGGTCTGTCGGACATGCAGGAAGACGCCACCAAGGAAGTGACGGGCCCCCTCGTTTCCATCGCTTTTGATGAGCACGGCCTGCCCACCCGGGCGGGAGAGGGTTTCGCCAAGGCCCAGGGTGTTTCCGCGGCGTCCTTGAAGCGCAAAATGACCCCGAAGGGCGAGGTGGTGGTAGCCATGAAGAAGGGTGGGGGACGCCAGACCGCCGAGATCATGGCCGAGGTTTTCCCCGAGGTCATTAAGAAGATCCGCTTCCCCAAGGTCCAGCGCTGGGGCAACGGTGATTTCCTCTTCGCCAGGCCCATCCGCTGGGTCTGTTCCGTCTATTCCCGCTCCGTCATTCCCTTCGAGATCGCGGGCCTCTACAGCAGCCGGGAAACCCATGGCTTAAGGGCCTTGAAGCAGGGACCCCTGGACGTGGTGGAAGCGGGGGATTACCTGGAGGTGCTCCGGCAGGGATCGGTCATCGCGGATCCGGCCGAGAGGCGAAACCTCATCTGGAACAAGGTCCAACAGGCGGCGGCCGAAAAAGGCGCGGTGGTGCCGCCGGACCAAGATCTCTTGGACGACGTGAACAACCTCATCGAGTCACCGGACGTCATCATGGGCTCCTTCGACCCAAAGTACCTGGAACTTCCCGACCAAGTCATCGTGACCGCCATGCGGGAACACCAGAAGTATTTCGCCGTGCGGGACACCACGGGCAAACTCCTTCCTTATTTCATCGGCGTCATCAACGGCACCCCCAAGGACAAACAGGTCGTGATCCGGGCCAATGAGGGCGTGCTCAAGGCCCGGTTGGAAGACGCCAAGTTCTTCGTGTCCGAGGACATGAAACTCTCCCTGGAAGGATGGGCGGAAAAGCTCTCCGGCATCACCTGGCTGGAAGGCATTGGCACCATGGCCGACAAGTCCCTGCGCCTCCAAAAACTGGTCAAGAAGCTGGCGCCCCTCTTCGGGCTTTCCAAGGATGTCGCCAAGACCGCCGAGAACGCGGCCATCCTCTGCAAGGCGGACCTGGCCACCAACATCATCCGTGAGAAGGAGTTCAACAGCCTGCAGGGCGTCATGGGCGGCCTTTACGCCGCCAGGCAGGGAAAGCCCCTGGAGGGCGAGGCCATCCAGTACCACTATTTCCCCCGTTTCGCCGGGGACAAACTGCCCCCCTCGCCCGCGGGGGCCCTGCTCAGCGTAGCCGACAAGCTGGATACCATCGCCGGTTGTTTCCGGGCCCGGCTGATCCCCTCGGGTTCCCAAGACCCCTTCGCCCTGCGCCGGCAAGCCCTTGGGATTTTGCAGATTCTTTTGGCCAACAAGTACGCCATTTCCCTGGAGGACCTCGTCAAGGCCGCTCAAAGCGGTTTTGCGGGAAAGGCCAAACCGAAGGAGAAGGATGAAATCCTGGAATTCCTGAAAGGGCGGCTCCAGTCGGTGCTCGAATCCCGCAACATCCCCTACGACGTAGTGAATGCCGTGGCCGCTACCGAAGCCCCCACCTTCATTGACCTCATCGAGAAGGCTGAGACCGTCAACCGATTCAAGATGGAGAAGGATTTCCAGGAATTGGCGACGGCCGCGGGAAGGGTGCTCCGCATCCTGCCGGAGAAAAAACTGACGAACAAACTGTCCCAAGCCCTTTTAAAAGAAACCGAGGAAAGGGAACTGCACAAGGCGGTGGAAACGGTGGCGAAAGCTGTGGCCGTTGCCCTGGAAAAGCGGGACTACGTGGACGTGCGGCAGGAACTGCAGGGACTGGTGAAACCCATCCACGCTTTCTTTGAGAAGATCCTGGTTATGGATAAGAACGTGAAGGTGAAGAACAACCGTTTGGCCCTTTTGCGTGAAACCG
>DATKOC010000221.1:0-5892 GCA_035524855.1 bacterium | reverse complement strand
AGAGTAACTGGTACATGAAATTGCTCGACGGCATCAACGAGGTGGTCGAGGAGGAGAAATACGGGCTCCTCATCAACACCATCGCGGGGGTCTTCGCGCCACAGGTCGTTTACCGAAAAGTCTTCACCAACGCCGTGGATGGAGTCCTGATGGTTTCCCCCTATTTGGAGGAAAAAGACCTACTGGACGTGATGGACAACCGTCTTCCCATCGTCCTGGTGGGCTACCGGGTGGGTGACCCGGGGGTTGATTTCGTGGACAGCGACAATGTTGGGGCTATCGTCCAGGTCGTGGATCATTTGGCGGGGCTCGGCCACAAGAAGATCGCCTGCATCTCAGGCCAAGTTCAAACCTCCCGCAACGCGGCGGACCGCTTGGCGGGGTTCCAGAATGGAATGAAAAAACACAACCTGCCGGTGCCGGACGAGTACGTCGTGGAGGGGAACTTCTTGCGGGAATCCGGTGAGACCGCGATGAAAAAGCTCCTAGCCCTGCCCAACCGCCCCACGGCGGTGGTGGCTTGCAACGACCTGATGGCCCTCGGGGCCTGGGATGTATCCGAAGCCGCGGGGATCAAGGTGGGGACCGACTTGGCGTTGGTGGGCTTTGACGACATTCCCGAATCCTCCACGCCCCCTTATTCCCTCACGACCATCCGCCAGGATTACCGGATCATCAGCCGGGAGGCTACCCGGCTCCTGATCGAAAAAATCCGCAAGGGGGAGCGGTGGGAAGCCCGACAAATCCTGGTGCCCACCGAGTTGGTGGTACGCCAATCCTGCGGGTCCAAGAAGAAGTGGAGTTGAGGGGGAAGGCCGGGTTTCCTTGAAAATGCCGGGGTTGTGGGGGCCCGAAAATGGTTTTTCAACGCCCGCTAAAGTTGCAGGAGCCACACCCGGCTGATACAATGCGGGCCTGTTTGAGCCGTCTGGTTTCCGTGAGTCTCATCCCAAAATAAACAACGGGGCACCTCATGCGCCGATTCATGCAAATTCTTACCATCCTCTTAGTGGTGGGCCTTGTCTGGGCCCTCTTCACTGGACTTGGCTTGGGGAAAGCCTTCAAGCGCTCCAAAATGATGGTCAAGACCCACGTCATCAACGACTTTGAGTATCCTAATTTCCCCAACGACGATTACGGTTGGACCACCGGGGAATACGCCAAGATCGAGCCCTCCACCGAAAACCAATCCCACGGCAAGCGCTGCGCCAAGGTTTCCTTCTACGCGACCCGCCAGTTCTATCCCACCCCGGTGCCGGGTGTGGATCCCATGAACTCCTCCCATATTTTCTACACCCAGGCCGGGCAGGGGAATTGGCGTCCGGAGATCATCCTGGACACCGAATCGGTCACCAAACTGACCACCTACGTATGGGAGGATTACACTGACTTCAAGTTCGACGCTTACAACCCCTATGACAGCCCGGTGACCTATCACCTCCAAGTCGCCGATTCCCACACTTTCGTTTACGAGTCCTCGGGCCCGTTGACCCCCAAGAAGGTCACCAACATCGACATTCCGCTCGAGGACATGGCGGCGGTCCGCCTGGATTTGGCTAACATCCGGTCCATCAAGATTTCAGCGGATATGAACGGCGCCCCCGATCCCCTCATTCTATTCATCGATTACCTGCGGCTGGAAGGGGACTCCAACACCAAGAAGAAGTTCAGCTTGAAGGGAACTCCCACTCCCCAAGCCGCCCCCGTGCCGGCTGCGCCCACGACCAAGGTCACCCCCGCCGCGGGGCAGACGAAGATCTGATCCGGGCTAAAGTCAAAATCTCTCAGCCATAAATTCAATTTATTTCATTTTGTGTTTTTATTTTTCAGCGGGAATTTCGTTTGAAGATCTAAAGTTTTAGAGGAACAAGGTTCCGGCCAGCTGGGTCCGGATTATTCCCATCAGGTTGTTCGAATCGTTCGTATCCATGTATTGCCCCAAGGTCATTCGAAAGTCCACCCGCCCAAAAGCCATCTGAAGCCCCCAACCGCTTTCCAAGGCGGTCAACAAGGCGTTCGGTGTTCCGCCCGTGTAAATATCATTTTCCAAAACCAAACCCATCCGCAAAATGAAAACAGGGGAAAGCCATTTTTCCCCTCCGGCCGCCAATCGATAGGACTCGTTCACGATTTTGAGGGGAGCCTCATTGGGGGGGAAAGTTTTCGGACTCCCCATCAAGGGAGTTTGACATTGGAATTGCAGGCCCACGGAATACTCCTTTTCTGATTCCAAGCCGATTCCAAGCCGGGGGCTTAATAAGTCTTGGTCGAGCCCTCCGTTGGCGACGGCCACCGGCCACGGAAGATCGGCGTAGATGGAGTGGCCAAACGAAGCGTCCAACCCTCCTCCAACGGTGAAATTTTCCGTGTCCGAAAAAGGTTCCTTCAACCTGAAGTCCCCCTTGAGAAGGAAGGTTTGGTCACTGGAGATCCAAAGGCTCTGAATATTAGACAGGAAATTGGTGGGGGATGAGCCGGCTTGTCCTGGGGGAAAATGGGATTCGGTGTAAGTGGCCGAAAAGCGGGCCTTGAATTTTAGGGGAATCTCATAGGTCATTTCGGCGCAACCGGCGCGGAAATCGGTCGAGGTGAAGGTGCTGTCCATTGAAAAGGAGGAGCTGTTGAAATAGTAGAAATTTATATTTTCCTTTTTGGGGCTGGAACCCAATTGAGTCGAGAAATAACCGCCGGCCTGCCAACGGGCATCCCCGGGTGAGGCGGCCTCAGGGAAGGTCGCGATGAACCCGGCTTTAAGGAGGACCTGCTTTTGAGAGCCGCTGCCCCCGGTTAAGCCTATTCCGCCGTTGATGTATCCGGCGTCATAAGCCTGGTCCGACTGGATATTTAAAACTTCCAATCCGATGGAACCGAAGGACAGGGCGTAAGCGGCCCGGACCAACCCCCGATACATGTTCTCGTTCCGGGTGTCACTGGCAAAGTTGGAAACCGGGACCCCTTGGGTGGTTTGAGCATCCCCCAGGAATTGGAAAGCCCAATGGGGGGAAGGGAAGAGCATTAGGCCGCCATAGGCCGGGGAAGATTCTTCCGAGCGGGGTAAGGTGCTGAAGAGCTGCCTTTTGTTCGCCCCCCAGGGTCCTTCCTGGTCGGAGTAAAACCATTGACCTGAAATATCGAAGCGCTCCCGGGTGTTTAAAAGCCCCAAGCCCGCCGGGTTTCCATCCAGAAAAAGGTCCAAACGCGTTGTTTCGTCGTCTAGAACAGTCGTCAGACCCCCCGTGGAATCCACGCGGATCTCCGAAGCCGGGCTGATGGTAGGTAACGACACCAAGGCCACCAAGAGTAGTAGGCGGGGTGGGGGGCTTGTAAAAAGGTTCATGCATCCTCGATCATTGGCTCGGGTCGGCAGTATAACACGCGGTAAAGCCTGTTACCCCTCGTCGAAAAACGTTAAAATAAATTTGGGATTCCCGCCGGACGGAGCGTTGAAAATCCGTCTTCTCGTTTTTTGAAAGAAAATTTTGTCAATCCCCGCGTCCGTTGAAGCGTCCAAGCCGATGAAAAGCCGAAGCCGTTGATCCACTGCCGGAAAACGGCCTTGCAACCGGGACACCTATGAACACCCACGTCGTGAAACCCGTCCAGCACGGGGACCAAATCGAACTCGAGATTACCTCACTGGCTTTCGGTGGGGATTCGGTCGGCCGTTACCAGGATTTTGCCATCTTCGTGCCCGGCGGCCTTCCGGGCGAGAGGGTGCGCCTGCGCATCACGCAGGTGAAGGACCATTACGCCTCGGGGGAAATCCTCGAGATCCTCCGCCAGTCCCCGGACCGTGTCACCCCGCCTTGCGCCATCTTCGAGGAATGCGGGGGCTGCCAGTGGCAGCACTTCAACTACCCGCGACAGCTTCAAACCAAGCGGCAATTCATCGTGGACGCCTTCCAGCGCATCGGCAAGCTTCCCCCGGTGGCGGTCCAGCCTTGCCTGCCCTCCCCCGACCCCTATGGCTACCGCAACAAGGCCATGCCCGTCATTTCCATGCGGGAAGGCCATTTCATCTCGGGCATTTACGAGCCCCGCTCCCACAAGCTGGTGCCTTACCACAATTGTCCCATCCAGGGTGACGCGATCAACGACCTGATCCAGAAGGTCCTGAAGAAAGTGGACCGTTCGGGACTTACCCCCTATCAGGAAAAGAAGCATTCCGGGTTCCTCAGGCACTTGGCCGTCCGGCAGGGCGTCAAGACCGGCGAAATCCTCCTGGCTTTCGTCACCCGCACCCCCATTCCTGAGGAACGCCTGCAAAAACCCACGGTGCTGGCCGAGGAACTCGACCAAATCCTTCCCCGCATCGCGCGGGAACTCATGGAGGAGGTTCCTGGCCTGGTGGGGGTCCTCCAGAACATCAACTCTTCCCGCACCAATATCGTCTTTGGGCCCACGACTGTCCTTTTGGGGGGCCGTGACCATTATTTCGAAGTCATCGATGAGTTGAGGCTCAAGGTTTCCTTGAAGTCTTTCCTGCAGGTGAACACGCGCCAGGCCGACACCCTGCACACGGTCGTGCGCGAGGCCCTGGGCGACCCCACAAGCAAGAAAAAATGGGGAACGGTCCTCGACCTTTACAGCGGCATCGGCACCCTTTCCTTGGCCGTGGCGGACAAGGCCGACTACGTGGTGGGCGTGGAGGAAGTGGCGCCGTCCGTGGAAGACGCCAAGGTCAACGCGGAGATCAACCAAAAGGTCAACATCGATTTCCTGGAAGGGGACGTGGACAAGATCCTGGTGGGCCTCAAGGACAAGGGACTCAACCTGGTGGACGCCGTGTTGTTGGACCCTCCCCGTAAGGGGGTCCTGCCCGAGGTGCTATCCAGGGTCACCGCCTTCCGGCCGGAACGGCTGGTCTATGTTTCCTGTGATCCTTCCACATTAGCGCGCGATTTGGCGCTCCTGACCAAACAGGGTTACCAGGTCGATTGGGCCCAGCCCTTGGACATGTTTCCCCAGACCTACCATGTGGAAACGGTCGTTCGGTTGACCCGAGTGGAACCCCTGCCGCCGGAAGTCCTGCCCGAGAACCAAGCCGCCCTTGAGCCTTTCCGCCTTCCCAAGGAAGCTCCGCCGCTTTCCATGAATGTTTTGGCCCGGACTCGCCCGGCGTGGGAAAGATTATCGGAATCCCTGGGTGTTTTTGCCCGTGCAGTCCGGTTGGCTTTGGGGTTGGCGGTCCTTATCGTTGCGGCGCCTTTTAAAGGAGCCTGGAGAGTCCTAGGGGCTTTGACCTTTGCCGTTTCCTCATTGCGCCAGCGCTTAAAAAAGAAACCCACCGAACCCAAACGTCTGGAGGAGGTTTCTCCCGTTGCTTCCACCGAGATCTCCGAAGCGCCCGTTACTCCTATCGCCACCGAGACGGAGGAGGAATCGGTTCGTGCGGTTATTGCCGCGCCCATTGACCGTTTGGCGGTCCCTGAACCTCCTCCCGAGCTTGAGGCGCCTGAAGAAAAAGCCCCCGCTCCGCCCCGCAGGCCCCGGTTCCATCTGCCCCCCTTGCGTTGGGAGGCTCCCTGGGTTGGGTCCTTTTGGAACCGGACGCTGGCTTGGGGAAGGGAACACCGGACCCTCCGCTGGGCCATGGCCGCCCTTCTCCTTTTAGGAGGCGGGTTTATCGCCAAGGCCACGCTTTCGCCCGAGGCCAAGAAAACCTCGATGCTGGTACCCACCGTTTCCCAGATGATTCCGGACGTGATCGCGGTCATGCCTTCGCGGAATTTCCTGCGCTATGAGATGGTACCCTTCGAGGTCCGGGTGAACTCGGCGGAATTGCCCTATTTCAACCAGATGCGCGCCACCGTCGAGGTTTACCAGGGAGGGAACGCGATCAACATGGTGGACGGCCGATCAAAACTGAGCCTCAAAAAGGACACTTCCAAC
>DATKOC010000220.1:0-7413 GCA_035524855.1 bacterium | reverse complement strand
GACGGTGGCAGTGAAAGTATTCGTGCGGGTGGCGCTATTCGTGCTGGATGGGGTAGCCGTGGCGATAGCCGTGTTTGTCGGCGTCAATGTCGGCGTATTAACTGATGTATTTGTGGAAGTTGGCATAGGGGTATTGAGAGGGGTATTTGTTCGGGTGAGAGTAGCGGTAGAAGTTGCGGTTGCCACAGGAGTATTCGTGCGGGTTTGAGTTGCCGTCGAGGTAAGCGTGATCGTCGGCGTCAACGTGGATGTATTCACGGCGGTGTTCGTCCGGGTCGCTGTGGCAGTCACCGTCGGGGTGGACGTAGGGGTATTAACCAGGGTATTTGTCCGTGTATTCGTGGCCGTAGGGGTCACCG
The DNA here is from genome assembly GCA_035524855.1 of bacterium. Classification (GTDB taxonomy): domain Bacteria; phylum Oederibacteriota; class Muellerivitia; order Muellerivitales; family Muellerivitaceae; genus DATKOC01. The sequence continues at coordinate 7,054 of DATKOC010000220.1, read as the reverse complement.
TCGGCGTGGGGGTATTCACGGGAGTATTGGTTCGGGTGGGTGTTGGCGATGCCGTCGGGGTATTGGTAAAGGTTGTTGTACGGGTCACCGTCGCCGTATTGGTGGCCGTCCCCGCGATGGTACTGGTGGGGGTGGCTGTGGGTGTTCCAGCCGGGGAGCAAATGAGGGTCGGGGTACGGGTCGGCGTGGGGCTGGGAATGGGCGTGCAGGTGGAATTGCCGCAGGGGGAAGTCACGTCATAAGCGTGCTTCGCGGCCCAGATACAGTTGGCCCTCATATAGTAAGCCGCCCGGATGCCCGTGAGCCCGGTGCGCCACGCCTCGGGAGTGCGGAACCACATGGACCCGGTGTTCCAAATGGTGTTGTAAAGGCTGTACCCAATGGAAACAGCCTGGGTGAACATGCCCTGCTGAATCATCCCGGCGATGGCTCCCCAACTGGTCCCCACCCAGTTTTCTTGGCTTTGCGGCGTTCCCGTGTCGATGTTGCCCGCCGAGGTCATGACATTGACCACCCCGTGGTTCCCGGTGTCGAACTTGGCCCAGTTGTTGTCGTGCACCGCCTGCCAGGCGCTCACCGCGTGGGCCGCGGGCACGATATCCGCCAGGCCGCAGGCCTTGGCGTACCACTGGCCGCAAAGCTGGTCGCTCATGATGCGGGCCACGCCCGTCACGCCCCCCGCCCCGCTGCCGGTATCGATGTTGTAGTACTGGCCTGTGGCGTTCCAGAGGTTGCCCTCGAAATCGGCTTGGCCCGCGGTGAGCCAGGAATTGTAGGTGGTGGACAGGGCCGCGTTGCCCTGCTGGGTGGCCAAGGCCTTGGCCGCCTCACAGGCCGCCAGGTACAGGCTCCCGCAATAAGCGGTCTCGCCCGTCAACCCCAGGTCATCGTAAGTTTGGTCGATGCCGCTGGAGATGGGCAGGTTGTAGGTAACCCCGGCGGAGACACATTGGCCGTGGACCTTGTTCATGGCCACCTGGACGGAGGGCCAACAGTAGTTGAGGAAGGTGGAATCGGTCTTCCCCGTCAATTCCCAGTCCCGATACACCATCAAAACCAATTTGGAATTCAGGTCTTTCCACGTGGTGGAATCCCGATAGGTGTAACTGTTCCAGGCGGTAAAAACATTGTTAAGTCCCCCAAAGTCATGGGCGCAGGTGCCGATGGCAGCCGGCCTCGGCAGGGGTTGGGAACCGTTCACGGTCACGCTGTCGCTAAACTGTTCCACTTCCTGCTTGTCGATATTCGGCCAGTTCAAAGCCAGTGCCCAAGAACTGTAAAAGCGCACGTCCGAGGTGCCGTAGAAGGTATAGATGTAGCATTCCAGGCTGCTAAACATGTCGGGGCCGGCGTCGTAAGTGGTATTCCCATACTGCCCGGCTTCCCAAATCGTGCCGCCCACCACGTAGTAATAAAGTTCATTAAAAAGCATTTGCTTGAACCAATCAGGTTGCGGCCCTGAAAGCACTCCCGCCTGCCAGGAATCAATGGAATTTTCCCAGGAAGAGTAGTTGGACAGGGCGTTCATGGCGATAGCGCCGGAGTTGAGCCCCGTCTTGCCGAAGGTGCGGGTGTATTCCCGGTACCACTGGGCTCCGGATCCGGGCTGGCAGAGGGGAATGTCCCAAGCCACGATAACGGGGATTTTCACGGATTGTCCCGGTGCGAGGGTCACCTTGAAGGCGATGCCACCGATGGTATTGCTTCCTACGGTGTTGTCCAGGAGGCCAGCCGCCCCGAAGGCGGTTTCCAGGGCTGCCACGCTGGTGGCCGATTGGTAGGTGACGGAAACCCCCGCCGAGGATTGGGTGGCGAGGGTAAATTCGCCTTGGCTCTTGGTCGTGGCGCTCCCGGTCCGGGTCAGGACGATGCCGGTGTTGTTGCCGGAAGTCGTTACCGAGGCCGAGGCTCCACTGAAGGTATTGTCCCAGGTCAGCATGATGGCCACATCGGTAGTCGTACAGGTCGGGTTGTTTAGGTCCCATTCGTAAATGCCGTCGGGAAAACTGCTCCGGGTATAATCCCCGGGGATGAGGGGGGTAAATTGGGTCACCCGGGCCTTGCAGGCGAAATTGGAACCGTAATAATCCACCCAGGCCTTGGGGAAAAGGGAGTAATAGGTCGCCTGCCCCGTTCCCAATGCGGCGGCGTTCAAGCGATAGGTGACGGCGGCGCCCGTGGTGGGCTTTTGATACATATAGAAGTGGCAGTTGCTGTCGACGGTATAGGGACTGTTGTTGGTCCAGGTGGTGGGGGCGGCGGCGATATTGAGGCGGCCTAGGTAGAAATCCCCAGCGAAATTCCAGGTATAAGTCCCGGCTCCGAAACCACCTACCGGGGCCCCGTCAAGATAGCCCCCGGCATTGATATCCCGACTCCAGGCTTGGGAGGGAATGGTCGTGGCTCCCCAGACAGTTTGGATATTGAAGACGAAGGCCGAAACAAAAAGGAAAAGAAACGAAAATTGTTTCAAGGCGGGGCGCGAAAAATGAGCTTTGCGCTGATCGAAGGTCACTTCGGTTCCAGTTGGAATGTTATGGGAAGACCAAATAAATTTACCACATAAACCATGACTCGTGGCGTGATGAAGTACCTCATTAAACCCTTTTTTGTTCCGGGTGTTAGAAGGCTTTCACGTGTGACTCAGAAGATGAAGTTTTTCCTTAATTTCAAATCGAATCTTTCCCTGAGTACCTTGGTCCAAAAATTATTTCAACAATTCCAAATCATCGATTTTAAAGTCGTAATCCGCGTCATGAAGACCCGGGGTGAAGGCGATTTGTTTGACATCATCGAATACCTTCGGGACTTGAGCGCCCCAGTTGGGTTGGGCGAATTGGGAAAAAAGGATAGTGACCTGCGTCCATTTCTTGGGCGCGGTGAAGTTTGCCTCGTAATCGGCGTAATCCTTCACAATGGCCTTTTTAAGGGAAATCACGTGGCTCTTCCCATCCCCGATCGTGTAGAAGCGGATAGCCTTGTAGGCAGTCAGGTCCGTCGGAGCCTCGTTTTGGCCCAAGGTAATGGAAAGATTGGCCCAAGCCCAAGGTTCCTCATTCGGGCCCAAATGCCCCTTCATCCCGGCGCAATAACCGGGTGACTTGGGGGCCCCCCCTTTGAGCCTTTCATACGGATCGGGAACAATGGTAGTCCCCATGTTGTATTGATCACAGCCTTCCCACCAGGAAGTTCCGAAGGAGGGGGAATCCCGCTCAAAGTCATCAATTTTGGTCACGCCATCGGCCCCCGATGGAGTCGGCTCGGTCGAATAATCCCCCAATGCCTTGGCCTGAAGGTTGGCCACCTGTTTTTTAAGCTTGGTGATCTCGGCCGTAAGCTGGTTCGTCGTCCATCCCTTATAGGGATCCTCGGACGCGAAAAGGATGGTGGTCGCCAAGATAAACCCCAGGACAAAAACCCATGTGACTCTCAATTTGACGCCTCCGTGAGGGGGATATGCGTCCTTATCATATCAAGAAGCGGTATCCAAAAGCCTGTTTCAAATCATAAACCCTGGGCGGTATCATAATAGTGAGGTGTCTATGAACCGCAACCGAGGGTCCCTCTTCCTTTTCGCCTTCTTCTTCGCCGCTTCATCCATGGCCCAAAATAACAATTCCACTTTGACGGACCGTCAAAAGGAACTCCAGGTCCTGAACCGGCTCAGCTTCGGACCCCGCGCCGAGGATTTGGACCACATCCACAAAATCGGCATCTCCGCCTTCATCGAGGAACAGCTTCATCCCGAGAAAATGGACGACTCCGCCTGCGACAAGGAGTTGAAGAAATACCCCCTCGTGTTCAAAACTAGCGAGGAGTTGATGGCCCTTTACCCCGACCCCAACAATCCCACCCGCCGGCCCGAACTGCGGGGCAAGGTCAAGGACAAGAAATCCGCCGACGAGGCCTACCGGGATATCGACCGGATGAGGGTGGAAGTGGGGGCCGCCAAGATAACCCGGGCGGTTTATAGCCGGCGCCAGTTGCAGGAAGTCATGGCCGATTTCTGGTTCAACCACTTCAACGTGCACTTCTGGAAAAATGAGGTCCCCTGGCTCATCATCCCCTACGACCGGGACGTCATCCGGGCCCACGCACTGGGCAAGTTCAAGGACCTGCTCCTGGCCGTGGCCCAAAGCCCCGCCATGCTGGTGTACCTGGATAACGCCAGCAACCACGCCGACCCCACCGGGAAGGCCTCCACGTCAGGCAAACCAGGAATGCGCATCAACGAGAACTACGGCCGGGAACTGTTAGAGCTCCACACGGTGGGGGTCAACGGCGGCTATACCCAGCAGGATGTCATCAACGCGGCCCGTGTCCTCACCGGCTGGGGCCTGACGGGCATGAACTACAACTCCGCCCCGGTTCCCGTGGGCTTCATGTTCAAACCCTACCAGCACGATAACGGCGTTAAGGTGGTCCTGGGCCACAACTTTGGGCCCATCCTGTCCCGAGGCCCTCAAGCCGAGGGGCAAGCTTTGGGTGTGCCGGGGCAAGGGGCAAAGCCTGTGGAGCCCCCAACTGGCCCCGGCCAAGGAGGCGTAGAAGAAGGCGTCCAACTGATTGATTTCCTGAGCGTCCATCCCTCTACCGCCCATTTCATTGCCACCAAGCTTTGCCGCCGTTTCGTTTGTGATGATCCCCCGGAAGACCTGGTTAAAAGGGTGGCCGACCGATTCCAAGCTACCGACGGAGATATCCGGCAAACTCTCAAAGCGATCTTTGAGTCTCCCGAATTCATGGAACCCCGCTTTTACCAGGTTAAGATTAAGACTCCTTTCGAGTTCGCGGCCAGTTCCCTCCGGGTGGCCGGCACCACCATCGTCCGTTGCGACGAAATCCTTTGGCGGTTGGAGGGTATGGGGGAACCCCTCTACCTGTGCGAGCCCCCCACCGGCTATCCCGATGTGGCCAAAGCCTGGTTGGGCTCCGGCTCCCTTTTGTCGCGCCTTAACTTCGCGGGGGCAGTCTTCAGCCATCCCTATGGGGGGGAGTTCCGCACCAATATCGACAATTTGGCCGGAAACGCCCCTTACGATGACGGCAAAATGGCCTTGGACAACCTGATTCACAACTTGCTCCTGGATAATATTTCGGAAGCCAGCCGGCAATCCCTGGAAAAGCAAATCCAAGACCCTTCGATTTCCAGCGTTCCCCTGGCGGGAAAGAAAAAAGGAGTCGACCTGAAGAAGGTCGCGGCACTGGTCTTGAGTGTGCCCGAGTTTCAGAAAAGATAAACAATTTTAACCACAGAGACTCAGAGGTCTCAGGGAAGGCTTTTCTGTTTAATGGAAAGAATGACTTTCTCTGAGTTCTCTGAGCCCTCTGTGGTTAAGAGGAGTTTGAAATGAAAAAATCCAAAAAACTCACCCGCCGGGACTTTCTCCGCCTCAGCGCTATTACCACCGCCGGGTTGGCCCTTTGGTCCATGCCTGGATGGCTCCAGGCGGCCGCGGCCTTAAGCCCTTCTTCCCGCCGCAAAACCCTGGTCGTCCTCTTCCAGCGGGGCGCCGCCGACGGTCTGAACATCGTTGCCCCCTTCGTCGACCCCCTTTACCAAAAGGCCCGCCCCACCATCGCCTTGGGGGAACCCGGGTCAAGCAACGGTGTCCTGGACCTGGATGGGCATTTCGGTCTCCACCCCCACTTGTCGCCCCTCATGCCCCTTTGGAAAAACCGCCAAATGGCCATCGTCCACGCGGCGGGCTCCCCCGACGGGTCCCGGTCCCATTTCGACGCCCAGGACAACATGGAAACCGGCACCCCTGGAATCAGCACCACTCCCGACGGCTGGCTCAACCGGGCCCTGCGGACCTTTCACGAGAAGTCACCCAATCCCCTTTCCGCCGTGGCCTTAACCAACCGCCTGCCGCGAATCCTCCGGGGGGATTACCCGGTGGCCGCCATGAACAGCGCAAATAGTTACGACATCAGCATGGGGTCCAATTCCGCGGACGACCTCGAGAGCCTCTACGGCGGGAGCATGGATTCCCTCCTGGCCGCCGCCGGGAGACAAACGGGCGAATCACTCAAGCGCGTTAAGGACCTCCTCAAGAACGCCCCCGCCAAATCCCCCTTCGCCCAATATACCCAAAGCGAATTTGGCCAAAGATTCGCCGACCTGGCCAAGCTGATCAAGGCCGAAGCGGGCTTGAAGGTGGGTTTCCTGGATGTGGGCGGGTGGGACCACCATTACGAGGAGGGTTCCGTGAACGGCTACATGGGCTATGTCCTCAATGATTTCGGCCCCAACTTGGGAGCCTTCTTCACGGACCTGGGGGACAAGGCCCGGGACGTGGTGCTCGTTAGCATGACGGAATTCGGCCGCACCTTAAACGAGAACGGAGCCCACGGAACCGATCATGGCCACGGCAGCGTGATGTTCTTGATCGGCGCTTCGGTGAAGGGTGGCAAGGTTTACGGAAAGTGGCCAGGTTTGGAGCCGGAAAGTTTGTTTGAGGGAAGAGATTTGCAGGTTACCACCGACTTCCGGCAGGTTTACTCGGAGGCATTGGCAAAGCATCTCGGAGTCGAACAACTGACAGGGGTTTTCCCCAGCTATAAATCCAGTTCCCATCTGGGTTTTCTTTAATACCCCAACCCTTACAAATCAATCCAAGCCTGCACAACCCCGATATCCTTGAGAGTGTTCAATTTGAATCCAAGCCGAGTGCTGACCGCCTGCATCCGGCTATTCTCCGGCAGGATATAACCCACCACCCGCTTGATGCCCTCAGCCTTGGCGATATCCAGCAAGGCCTTCATCATGCGGCTTCCCAAACCCTGCCCCTGCAATTGGTCGCTGACGAGAATGGAATATTCGGCTTCTTCCCGTAACCGGGTGCTGCTCAGGCGGCAAATACCCAAGACCTCCTGGTCCCCCGTAGGCTTTTTCCGCAGGGCGATCAAGGCCATTTCCCTCTCATAATCGGTGAAGCAGATTCGGATGAGCCGCTCATGGGCCACCCGCTGGCTGAGTTGGAGGGGCTGGAAATAACGCAGGTAAACGCTGTGGTCGGACAGGGTTTCATGAAACTTCACCACCATCGGC
>DATKOC010000219.1:0-23859 GCA_035524855.1 bacterium | reverse complement strand
TTCGATCCATGGGCTGGTTGTCCAAGCAATCTTGGTTGGGTTCATCGATGGAAAGGTTATTCACCTAATAATTTTATCCAACCCACGGCGATCGCTATTGATAATTACGGTAAAATTTGGGTTGCTGATACTGGATATAATCCAAACTACATTGAAGAATTTGATTCCGGTGGAACGACTTGGATTACCCAATGGCCGACCATACCTAATTGCGTCGCAAATGGGATGGCGGTAACTTCCGTTGTCACGGCTGGGCCCGTCACAACCGACTACATCTACATCTCAGATATTGCCAACCAATTAGTTGAAGAATATGATCAAAATGGGAACTTGATCAGAGAATGGGGTAATCCCCATGGCCCCCACGAGTTTCAGCCATTTAAGCCTTCCTGTATTGCCCTTGATACGACTAATAACCAAATCATTGTGGGAGATCAAAATAACGACACGATTGAGGTGTTTGGCCCTTAAACTGGTGGAAGAGGTGTTGGAAGTTTTTATTGAAAGCCCGGAATAAATTCTAGAGTCCGGGTTTTTTTATTTTAGATTGGAATTTTTCATTCGTGCTTATTCCAAGGTGTTCGAACGATTACTTTTTTATAAGAATCGGGTTCGTTTATCGCATATTGCAATTGAGGTTTTCGCTATGCTCCAGTCCATAAAAACCTTTACTTTGCTGGGGGGCGACTGGGTCCTTTATATCCTCATTGGCCTTTCAATTTGGTCCCTTAAAGTCGTTTTGGATCGCTTCTTTTACTTCAGGAAAAGGGAAATAGGATCAAAAGTTTTAGGGGAAAAGCTGCCGGTTTTGTTGAACCAGGGGCAACTGGAACAGGTCCGGCAATTGGTGGAGAAGAACGCCTCAATCGAGGGATCGATCCTTAGGGGCGGGTTATTAAATCTCTCTTTGGACCGGGGGGCCCTGGAACAGGTATTGGAAAGCCGCCGGATCGAGGAAAAACTCGCATTGGAAAAAGGCCTCCTGGTACTGGGGACGTTGGGAAACAATGCCCCCTTCATCGGTTTATTTGGAACGGTATTGGGCATCATCAAGGCCTTTAACGACTTGGCAGTAGCGGGGACTTCCAACCCCTCGATTGTCATGCGGGGTGTCTCCGAGGCCCTGGTGGCCACCGCCATGGGGCTCCTTGTCGCTATCCCCGCCGTTGCCGCTTACAACTATTTCCAGGGCCGCATCAAGCGGTTGCTCTCCAATGCCGACCGCCTCAGTAGGCTATTGCTGGCTTACGCGGGAAAAAGGGAAAAATAGCCATGGCCTTAGCCCACCCAGACTCGGACGATGCCATCACTCAAATCAATGTCGTTCCCCTTGTGGACATCATGCTGGTGATTCTTATCATCTTTATGGTGACCGCCAGCTTTATTTCCACCCCCTCGATTCACGTGGCAGTCCCCAAAGCGCTTACCGCCGACCCTACGCTTCCAGCCACCCGATCCCTGGTTTTGGACGCCCAGGGTGGAATTTTTTACCAAGGTCAAAAGATTGAAAGGGAAGAACTCGCCAACGAACTACGAATGATTGCGGCACTTGACCCTGATTTAAGGGTGGTGTTATCGGCCGACACTTCCGTTTCCAACGGAAAAGTTGTGGCGTTGCTAGATCTGGTCCGTCAAGCGGGTGTCACGAAGATCGCATTAGGGGTGGAGAAACCATGAATTTAACGAAGTTGGACTCTGGCCCCGTCGAGGCCTGGATCCTGTCCTCGGTCATCCACGCGTTTTTTTTCGCTTCTTTGATCGTGGCCAGTCGATATAACGTAGCCGATTCGGTTCCAATCGACCTGGATTTATCCCCCACTCTTTCCCTTGTGCGTTATTCCACTAGTCGGTCGGCCGAAGATGAGGTATGGCGGAGACCTTTTTTGCCACCTCGTCCATTGACGATAACGCGCAAACCCCGTGCTCGGCCCGAGCGGGAGATATTCACGATCGCGAAACCGCCCGCCCTCGTCCAGGGAGCGGGAAATGATCAACCGGGAACAGTGAGCCGGATCAGCCAACTGCCCCGCCTTATCTTCCAGGAAAAACCCCTATATCCCATGGCCGCCCAACTCGCGAATATCGAGGGAACGGTCATTTTACAAGTGGACATCAATGCCACTGGTGCTGTAAAAAAGGTGGAATTGGTCAAGGGTTTGGGGTACGGTTGTGACGAATCGGCCTTAGCCGCGGCTCGAAAATGGTTGTTCTCACCCGCTTTGGCGGACGGCAAGCCGGTGCCGGTGCAAATCCGGATTCCCTACCGGTTCAAGCTTATTAGATGACCAAGCGGAGAAAGGGATTTTAATGAATAAGACCTTGAAAGGTTTTTTGTTTTTCCTGGTTACCTGCGCGGGGCTTTGGGGCCAAGCCGACGCGGGACAGCAACTCTATCTCTCGGAATCCCCCAACGGCCGTTACCGAGTTATCATCGAGCAAAACCTTGACCGCCGTGTGGCGGACAAGGTTTTCTTCCGATATTCCGTTGATCTGGTGAACACCCACAATCCTTCCCATCATTTCGAAATACTGCAGGGCGGGAGCCCGCTGGTCCAGGAAACCGACAAGGGAACCTTTCAGGTTAAGGGAGAGCCCGATTCCGATCTCAACCCTGAAACGACTCCTGTCGCCAAAGACATGTTCGACGACCATTGGGCCTCCATTCGTTTTTCCTGGTCCGCCGATAGCTTAAAGCTTTTTATCCGGCTGGAAACGATCGAGGGCACCTGGAAAACCTATTTCGTGGACATTAACAGCGGGAAAACAAGGGATATCACGGCAGACTTGGAGCAAGCTATGGTGGCCAAGTTCGATGCCCGGAACTGGGATTGCCAGGAACCCGAGGTTCGTTTAATCAAATGGATTGAACCCCATTTAGCGTTTTTCAAGTTGACCACCGCTTGCGGTAAATCCAGGGAAAAAGAAAATGACAAGTTGTTCCGTTGGAAGGAATCAGTCCTTTTTGACACCAACAAGGGACGATCGGTATTGGGCCTGGATAACTCTTACGACGAAAAGGCGGCCACGGCAAAATTTCAAAAGTACTACCAGGGAACCATTCCCACGCCCACGCCTTTGCCTACCCCCACCCCTACCCCCGAGGAAACACCCACGGGCCAATAGCATCCCATTTCCCACCGGAGGACTCCATGGCGGAAACCAAAACAGAAAAAATGGATCGAGGAATCTGGTTGTCCTTTTTCCTGGGCCTGTGGATCGCTTATGCCGGTATTTCCTGCGGTTACTATTTTTTAGCTGGAAAGCAAATCGTCCTTTCCCAGCCGGACATTCCCTTTTGGACAGTCCCCGCCATGGCTTTTTTGGCACTGGTGGAGTTGTTCTGCTACTATCAGATTTGGAGTTGGAAAAGATGGGCCGTTTTTGGGGCTTTCGGCGCGGGCGTCCTTCTTTTTGCCCTTAAAATCATTTTTTTCGACCCCCAGTCCTCGTTATGGGTTGCCGATGCCACGTCGTTGTTCACCGGTTTAACGACAGTGTCGGCCTGGCTTGGTTTAATCCTAGCGCTTCTCAAACTTCTTCTCGTCAGTCCGCTCACGCATGTCAACGGGCTGGGAATTCTTCTTTTCGCCCTTTGGCTACTTCTCTTTGGACTCGTCGTCGGGCCCAAATGGCGGAATTTCAAGTAGCCAGCGGCTTATTCTCCCCCCTTGAGTTTTTCCTGCCCCAAGAGCCCCATTTCTCGCTTCAGAAAACCCGGCAACAGCCGTTAATAAAGGCAAGGAGACAGCCATGTTCAACGGTTTAAACCCGATCAACTCGCTTTTTACGGATGGGGCTCCCAGCGGTAGCTCGAGCCTGTTCGATCCCTCGCCGGCCAGTTTTGGTTCCACCTTCGACCAAGCCATGACGCAGGCCCAGACCCCCGCCGACAAGGCGAAAGTGCTTTTCACGGAAGCCAAGTTCGCGGAGCAATCGGCCCTGGCGAGCATGTTCTCGGATAGCTTCTCTTCCCTCATGGGCCTGGGTGCCAGCGGGATCTTTGGAACCGGCACGGGGACGGGACTTCCTTCTTGGGTGTATGACGCCCAAAGGGTTTTGGGGAACAACCCCCAGATTTCCAACCTCATCAGCATGAGCCAACAGGCCAATTACCTGCTCCAATCACGGCTCAACCAGCAGTTGAATTCAATGGGAATCAGCGGTAGCGCGTTCGATTCGATCTTCTAATCCGCCAACAACGGCGGGAGGGGCGCGATGTTCCCTTGGTAGCGACCGGGGAATCCGCGCTCCTTTTTATTTCCAAATAAAAATCCAGTCCCCCATTAACCGGCAAGATTTTTCCCCCGAGGTTAGTAAAAAAGTATTCTGAAACCATTTCGGGTATCCTTTATTTATGTTACCGAAACAGCCAAAGCCGATGAAAGTCCTAAACCCTTCCCGAAAACCTTTGATGATTTTTGATGGAGCCTGCGGATTTTGCCGCAAATGGATCAATCGCTGGAAAATCCTCACCGGCGACCGGCTTGATTACCAGCCTTTCCAGAAAGTCGCGGCTCAATATCCTGAAATACCGTTGGCTGAGTTCGAGAAGGCCGTCCAATATATCGGGCTGGATGGGGAAGTTTCCGCGGGCGCGAAGGCGGTTTTCAAATCACTGGCTCAAGTACCTGGATTGGGATGGATCTATTGGGCCCATGAACATTTGCCGGGTTTCGCCTTCCTTTCCGAAGGCCTCTATGCTTTCGTGGCTAGCCACCGGCATCTCTTTTCTTCCTTTGATTCTTGCGGGTTGGCTGGGGCTGATAACCCACCCACTTACACTTTATCTAGCCGTCTATTCCTGAAAATCCTAGCCCTCATATACCTGACGGCCTTTGGAACTTTGTGGTTTCAGGTGACGGGTTTAATCGGAGAGGAAGGCATCCTTCCCTCGAGGCATTATTTTGAAATGGCGCGGGATCAAGTGGGCTCCAGCGTTTATTGGCTCTTGCCGAGCCTTTGCTGGTTCAATAGTGGGGACGGGTTCCTCCGATTTCTTTGTGGGGCGGGATGCCTGTTTTCGACCCTGTTGTTCCTGGAACTGATGCCCGCATTTTGCCTGATTTTACTTTGGTTCTTTTACCTTTCACTGGTGAGCGCCGGGCAGGATTTTCTAAGCTTCCAATGGGACAATCTTCTCTTAGAGTCGGGGTTTCTCTCCATTTTTCTCGTTTCCTGGGAAACCAGGCCGATTTTCAGGAATCCCTCGCCCATCATGGTGTTGTTGTTCCAGTGGCTTGTCTTTCGGCTCATGTTTTCCTCGGGAGTCGTCAAACTGGCGAGCGGCGACCCGATGTGGCATAGCCTGACAGCCTTGAAGGTTCACTATGAAACCCAGCCCCTGCCACCCCCCACGGCTTGGTTCATGAACCAGCTCCCCGGCTGGTTCCAAATGCTTTCCTGCCTATATATGTTCGGCGTGGAATTAGGGGCCCCCTTCCTTATCTTCGGGCCAAGGCGTTTTCGGCCGATAGCTTTTTGGCTGTTGGCCTCTTTGCAGTTGCTCATCATGGCCACGGGCAACTACTGTTTTTTTAATTATCTCAGCCTGGGTTTGTGCTTCTTCATCCTGGAGGATGCCGCTTGGCCCCGACGCTTTCGGGAAAGTTTGGGAATGGTAAAACCCGGGACCTGGAAAGATTGGCCCGATGGGATCCGGAAAGCCCTTCTCATTCTCATCCTCGTCTTATCAATAGTTCCCATGGGTGGTTTGATGGGTTGGGAACGGAGGGTGCCTTCGCCCTTGTGGGGACTTTACCAACTATCGGAGTCATTCCGGCTGGTCAATCACTACGGGCTATTCGCGGTCATGACCACTTCCAGGCCTGAAATTATCGTGCGGGGAAGCATGGATGAAAAAAAATGGAAAGACTACGAGTTCAAGTGGAAGGCGGGGGATCTGGCGGCCGCTCCCCATTGGGTCGCTCCTTACCAACCCCGGTTGGATTGGCAGATGTGGTTCGCGGCTCTGGGCGATTACCGCCATAATCCCTGGTTCCTGAATTTCTTGGTCCGGCTCTTGCGGGGTTCTCCCCAAGTCACTGACTTGTTAAAAACCAACCCCTTTCCAAATGTTCCTCCCCTTTACGTCAAAGCCGATCTTTACGACTATCATTTCACAAATTTCAAGGAGAAAGCCCAGACTGGAAATTGGTGGAAGCGGGAATATAAGGGCGTTTACCTTCCTCCGATTTCCTTAAAGAATGTCTCGGAAGAGAGGTAAAATAAACAGGTTATGAAATGTCCTTCCTGCCCTTTTGAGCAAGCGGATAGCCGCTTGGATTGCGAATGCTGCGGGTTGATTTTTTCCAAATGGAGGGGGAAGACTCCCTCAGAACCAACAACTTCTCTTGACCCCCCTCCGATCGCGTCTCCCACGGGGGGCGTTGAAAAGACGGGTGAGCCCCTCACGGGTGATTTTTCCATATTGGATATTGAGAAGGCGAACCTCACAAAAGAGGATTTTTTGATGGGAATTGGCCAAAAGAGGATTTATCAAAGGTTAGCCTCCCTCGATTTCCAGAAAAACTCCAATGATCAATGGGTTTACTTTCCTTGGGGAACTTTTGGGAAGGGCTATTATGTCAAGAGCCAAGCCGCAAAGGACGAATTGGAAAAATTCGTGGCTAGGTTTAGTTCCGTACACACCCCTTTAACGGCCATCTTGGGGTTGGTTCTTTTCGTCACCTGGTATTACCTTGATTCGCCACTTATTGGTTTTGGGTTTCTCACAGGGTACCTTCCCCTGGCCTATCTTTGGCTCGGGGTGGGTGTGCGACAACGAACGGCGACTTTGGCCAAATATCCCGGCAAGTTCAACCAGAAGAACTATTCCACCCTCTTCCTTAAAATATTTCATTGGAAAGCGCTGTTGGAACCCGAGCTGATCCTCCTCCTTGTCCTCATGGCCGGTATTTGGATTTGGCTTTCCAACAAGTGGATATGGTATTTCGCGCCCGATGATGTTTACATCATTTGGATCTGGGTCGGATTTTCGGCACTTGGATTTCTCTTTTTTACCTTTTGGCATTATTTCAGGGATAAGTAAGCCGATTCAGGCCGCCCCAAAAGCCTTCAAATTCCGCGCAATGATTTTTATCCCATGTATTTTTTAGGAAAGGAACCATCATGCCTCTTCTGGATTTTCCCCTCGAAAAACTGAAAACTTACAAGGGAATCAATCCCCGCCCCAAGGATTTCGACGCCTATTGGGACAGGGCGGTCAGGGAAATGCGGGCGCTCAATCCCCGCCTGGAACTAAAGCCCAACAAGACCGTCAAGGTGCCTTACGCGGACTGTTTCGACATGTATTGGACGGGAGTGGGCGGCGCCCGCATCCACGCCAAGCTCTTGAGACCCAAACACGCTCCCAAGCCTCACCCTGGGCTTTGTATCTTCCACGGCTACAGCAACAACTCGGGGGATTGGAGCGACAAGTTCGGGTACGTGGCCGCGGGGTTTACCGTCGCGGCCATGGATGTCCGGGGACAGGGGGGACTGTCGGAAGACAAGGGCGGGGTCATCGGCAACACCCTGAACGGCCATATCATCCGGGGCCTAGATGACGCCCCGGAGAAGCTCCTCTTCCGGCAAATCTTTTTGGACGCGGCCCAAATGGCCCGTATCGTCATGGGTATGCCGGAGGTGGACCCTAAGCGGGTAGGGGCCATCGGGGCCAGCCAAGGCGGGGGATTGACGCTCGCCTGCGCCGCTTTGGAGTCGGGGTTGAGGCGCGCCGCACCCATCTATCCCTTCCTTTGCGATTACCAAAGGGTTTGGGAGATGGACCAGGCCAAGAACGCCTACGACGAACTTCAGCAGTATTTCCGGCGGTTCGATCCCACTCACGCGCGGGAAAAGGAGGTCTTTACCCGCTTGGGTTACATTGACAACCAGCATCTGGCGCCCCGCATCAAGGCCGAGGTGCTCATGGCCGTCGGGTTGATGGACGACATCTGCCCTCCTTCCACCCAGTTCGCGGCCTATAACAAAATCCGATCGAAGAAGCAGATGGTCATCTTCCCTGATTTCCGGCACGAGCACCTACCCGAGTTCAACGACCGGTCCTTTAATTTCCTGATGGGGATGTGAGTTTGTTCCAAAAGGAATATTGGGAAAGAAAAGCCCTCGATGACCGCCGGGCACCGGACCACCCAGTGGTGAAACAATACGTCCTACCCAAGATCGAACTAATCCAAAAGCAGGTCCGCCTTGAAAAAAATACCCGCTTGCTCGATGTGGGTTGTGGGAACGGCTTTTTCTCCTATCACTTCGCCCAACTCTGCGACACCGTCGGGGTGGATTTTTCCTCCAAAATGTTGGGGAAAAACCCGATTCCCCAAAAGTTTCTCATGGAAGCGGACCGCCTCGCTTTTCAAGATTTCGCCTTCGACGTGGTTTTCTGTCACGCCCTCCTCCACCATGTGGAGGACATGGACCGGGTTCTCCAGGAGATGCGGCGGGTTTCCCGCCGGTACGTGGTCGTGTTGGAGCCCAACCGCGACAATCCCCTCATGTGGCTTTTCTCGGCAGTGGTTCCCGAAGAGCGGAAGGCCTTGGACTTTTCACTGGGTTACTTGAAGAAAAAAATGGAAGGGAACCGGCTTAAGGTCATCGCGGCCCTGTCCCACGGCATGACCGTTCCGAACAAGACGCCCGCCGCCTTATTGCCATTGGCCAAACTTCTCGACTTCGTTCAACCCTGGGGGATGACCAACATCCTCATCGCGGAGCGCTAGGCGGGTTACTCCCCGCTTTTGAGCCAGTTCTGCGCCTTGACCTGCATTAGGGCGACGACGCTCGGCGCGTCCTCGCCGGAGCAGGTCAAGACCTTTACCACCGCCATGCTTTGGGTGTCCACGATCTTGAGGGTCAGCCGCCACCGGTTTTTGGCCACCTTTTCCACGCCCCCGTAGAGGGCGTACTGCAAACCGCTGTCCTTCTCCACGCTGAAAGCTTTTTGCTCCAGTTCCTTGGTTTTGGTGACATCCTCGATTCCCGCCTTGTGGAACATCTCCAGCAGGGCCGCCCTTTCCACCCACCGCACTTTCTTGAGCGAGGCGAACTTCATATTGATCTCATCTTCCATGTTGCGGGCCATGCCCTGGGCGCCCGGCCTTACGGGACGGATGTAAAGCAGTCCCATCCTCAGGCGATTGGCGTCCAGGTGCTGTTTGAACAGGATGGCCCCGGTGGAAAGAACCCCCGCCACCAGCAGAAAAAGTACGGTGGCGGCCACCCAACCTTGTTTCTTCAGGGTCCACAGGGTCAGGTCCACTCCCTCGGGGGCTGTTTGGAAGACCCTCAGGCGGTTGGGGATGTTCTTCAGTTTCCGGGGCGGGGTGAAGGTTCCCTTGAGGACAATCTGGTTGCAAACCTGCACGTAAACCATTTCGGTCATGATGATGGCGTTGGGGTCGCAAATGGACTGGAGCCGGGCCGCGATGTTGACCGCGTCGCCGAAGAGATCGCCCTTTTCCTCCACCACGTCCCCCAGCTGGATGGCGATGCGCGCGTCGATATGCTCGCGGGAGGGGCGCACGTGGTTGCGGGTGTGGAGGGCGGAGAGGATCTGTTTGGCGCAGGAAACGGCGGTGATGGCGGTGGGGAATTCCACGAGGAAGCCGTCGCCGAGGGATTTCACGATGCGGCCCTCAAAGTGGGAGGCCGTCGCCAGGAGGATTTTCTTCAAGTCCTTCAAGTTGGCCAGGGCCTGGGACTCGTTCTTGGCCATCAGGGCGCTGTAGCGCACCATGTCCAGGAACATGACGGCGGCCAGCCTTCGGTGGGAGGCGTTCGTTTCAGCGGATGCCATGGGGGGATTATACCTTAAAGATAAACTGTTTTAACCACCAAGGCACGAAGGGCACCAAGAACAACAAGGCGAATCTTTAATTTTAAAAAAATTGACTTACTTGGTGTCCTTGGTGTCGTGGTGGTTCAATGGGTTTTAATTTGTTTTGTTTCAATCTTGTGCAGGAGCTCCCGCAGACTCAAGTCCGCCATGGACTCGATGCGGTAATCGGCGTGGCCAATGGGCAGCTGGCGGGTGACGCTGTTGGGCACCGCCACGCAGAAGACGCCCGCGTTCTTGGCGGCCTGGATGCCGTTGGGGGAATCCTCGAAGGCCAGGGCCCGGTCGGGCGAGACGCCGGTGAAGGTGAGGGTCAGGTGGTAAAGTTCGGGATGGGGCTTCACGTTCTCCACGTCGTCCGAGCACCGGATAGAGTGGAACATCTCCGCCAGCCCCAGGCGGGAGAGGTGGCCCACCACCCAGCCTTGGTCGGAGCTGGAAGCCAGGGCCAGGGCAATCTTGAGTTTACGGGCTTCCTCCAGGTATTCCACCACCCCCGGTCGGGGCTCCATGGGCGCCAAAAGCTCGACTTGCCTTTGGCGATGCCGCTCCGCCAATTCGGCCTTGTTCAAAGGACGGCCAACCAGGGATTCCAAGTAGTCATAGACGTTGAACAGGTGATGGGAAGTGCCGATGCAGAGGGCCCACTTGTCCAGGGGCAGGCTGGCGCCGTGGGACTCGAAAATCTCACACCAGGCCTGGTAGGAAGTGGTCTCCGTATCCAGGATGAGGCCGTCGAAATCGAAAATAAGCAAATCCATTTTAAAATCAGTTCTCAGTTTTAAGTTCTTAGTTTTTGAAATTTTCCAATCCTGTTAGGATTGGAAAATGGTCCATAACTTAACACTTCGAACTCAAAACTCAAAACTATTTGCTAAACTAATCCGACAATTGTTCGTCCGTAAATGAAGATGGGGTTTATGACCAAACAAACCGGTAGTAGAAATATAGTCCTGGACGTGGAAAACATCACGTTGGCCTTTGGGGGGCTGGTGGCAGTGGACGATTTCTCCATGACTCTCCATCAGGGAGAGTTGGCGGGGCTCATCGGTCCCAATGGCGCGGGCAAAACGACGGTCTTCAATATCCTCTCCGGTATCTACCGCCCCCAAAAGGGGGAAGTACGGGTCAACGACCGATCCATCCTGGGGTTAAAACCCAGCCAAATCACCCATTTAGGACTTGTGAGGACCTTCCAAAACATCCGGCTCTTCAAGGACCTGACGGTCGAGACCAACATCAAAGTGGCTTTCCACCATTCCAAACCCTACGGTGTGGGGGCTTCCCTGGCGCAGACCCAGCGGTACCATGAGATCGAGAAGGTTTTCGAGGATGAGACGGAGCGGCTCATGGGGGTATTGGAGATGACCCACCGCAAAGGCGCCTTGGCGGGAGCCCTTCCCTACGGCGACCAGAAAAAGCTTGAGATTGCCAGGGCCCTGGCCACCGGCGCGCAAATCCTTCTCTTGGACGAGCCGGCCGCGGGCATGAATCCCCAGGAGTCCCAATGGCTTATGCAGGTCATCCAGCGAATCCGCAAGGAATTCAACCTTTCCGTCCTCCTCATCGAGCATGACATGCGGGTCGTCATGGGCATTTGCGAAAAAATTTACGTGATGGACCATGGCGTCAAAATCGCCGAGGGGAGCCCGAAGGAAATCCAGGAAGACCCCAAGGTCATCGAGGCCTACCTCGGGATGAAGAGGAAGAAATAGTTTTGAAAATTTATTAATGTGTCATTGCGAGGAGTGAACTAAACGGCGAAGCAATCTAAGTTCTTGGGTGGTTTTAATTTGTGGGTTCCGCTGTCGGCGAAACTTTTTTATTAAAACTGGGATTGCTTCGTCATTTTCACCCCGCTATTCGCGGGGCATTCCTCGCAACGACGACGGGGACCAGATGGCAAATACCTTGCTGGAAATAAACAACCTGTCTGTTTTTTATGACTCAATCCAAGCTTTGCGTGAAGTCAGCTTAAGGGTTGAGAAGGGCGCTATCGTTTGTTTGATCGGCGCCAATGGGGCGGGAAAATCCACGGTCCTGCGGGCCATATCGGGGTTGAAAAAGCCAACGACAGGGGAAATCCAACTCGATGGGAAATCCATTACCTCGTTGGCTCCCCACGAGTTGGTGCGGCTGGGAATCGTCCAATGTCCCGAGGGCCGGGGAGTGTTTCCCAACCTCACGGTCGAGGAAAATCTCGACCTGGGAGCTTATATTCGTCACGACCAAGTCCAAATCAAAAAAGACCTGGAACATGTTTACTCCCTTTTCTCCCGGCTAAAAGAACGCCATAAACAGTCGGCGGGCACCCTCTCCGGCGGAGAACAGCAGATGCTGGCCATTGGCCGGGCGCTTATGGCCCGACCTCAACTTCTACTTCTTGATGAACCTTCCCTGGGGCTCGCTCCCCAAGTCATCGAATTGATTTTCGAAACCATTGGAAAGATCAATAAGGAAGGAACGACCATCCTTCTTGTCGAGCAGAACGCCCAGCTGGCCCTGGAAGCCGCCCATTACGCTTATGTCCTGGAAACCGGAAATATTCTGTTGGAAGGAGAAGCCTCGAAAGTCCTGCGGAATCCCAAGGTCAAAGTGGCTTACCTGGGGGAAGTGCTTTGAAAGTCCAAACATTTGTGTTTCCATCAAAAAATGGAATAAAAAACCGTGAAAAAGGCACATGGTATCCGTGGGGAATGCCCTTTAAAGCTGGCCTTATCTTTGAATGAGGGTGATATAATTCCACCACTTGTCTCACTGAAAATCTGCCTTTTCAGTTTTCTGGATCGTTTTGAGTTCGTGCCGGGTTGTTTTGCCTTGTCTTTCAGTCTAAAAACCATTTGAGGAGATAGCCATGAAGCACAGGGGATTATTGGTGTTGATGACTCTATTCCTGGGAACGGCCGGAATGGGTTTCGCCCAAACGGCGGCCCAATACATTACGGCTGGGAACCAAAGCTACGCGATTAAGGATTACGCGAAAGCGGTCCAATATTATCAGGCGGCCGTCCAAGCCGATCCCAACTCAGCGGCGGCTTACCAAGGGCTGGGGAACTCTTATTACCAGCAAGGACAAACCAGCCAGGCCCTTGACGCCTATGAGAAGGCCTTGAACTTGAACCCCAATAACGCCCAGTTGTCCACCTTTGTTCAATCTTTAAGGGCTAAGGTGGGGTCGACTTCCGTTCCGGCGGCCAGCACAGCTGCGAGCCCGGCGGCTTCCTCTATGAGCACCAGTTCCTCATCGACCAGCAGCTTCAACCTGGATATCGACGCGGGGATAATTTTGGATAGTTCTCAAGTCGGTTTTGGTGGGGGCTTAAGTGGATTCGTGCCATTGAGTAAGAATTTTCTATTGGGAGCAGGTGGATCATTTTACACCGTTTCCGAGTCGCAGAGCGATTATGGCATCACTGCTTCCGCTACCGTGAATTTTATTGAGGCCATGGCGAAGGCTAAATATCTTTTTGACGGTGATAGCATGAAGCCATTTGGTTTCGCTGGGGCTGGAATTAATGCGGTTTCGGGATCCGGATCCGCTTCTGGCGGTGGAGCTACGGCCACGGCCTCATTGGGCAGCCAGGTAGATCCGATGATCGCTTTCGGGGCCGGGTTACAATTTGCGGGCGGAAATAAAATGAACTTTGAAGTTCAATTGAAGGAATCCATTATTTTTGTTCCAGGAGTGACTGTTTCGGCGGGCAGTGGCGCTTATTCTACAACAGTCACTGCTGGCGGAGGAACTGAGAGTTACACAGGTATTGAAGGCGGCATCAATTTTGATATGTAAGATTGTTTTAGCTTAAGAGGGTTTTCAAACCCCGCTTCGGTTTTCCGGAGCGGGGTTTTTGTTTTATGACGCAGGTCACTTGTCTTGGCCCGTCCCGGCCCCGTAAGATAGCCCCGCCTTTTCAAGGGAGAACCTGCTTGAACGTCTTTAAAGAAAACAAAATCCTCAAGTTCCTCGGGTCCGTCCAGATGGCCCTGCCCATGATCCTCATCCTGGCGGTGTTACTAGCCACAGGGACCATCGTGGAGTCACGCTATTCCACCCTGGTCGCCAAGCGCTTTGTTTACGGCACTTGGTGGTTCGCCGCGTTCCTGATCCTACTGGGGGTGAACCTGCTTTGCTCGGCCCTGTCCCGCTTTCCCTGGAAGAAATACCAGACCGGTTTTGTGATCACCCACTTGGGAATCATCTGCGTCCTGGCGGGTTCCCTCGTGACCCAGCAAATGGGGTCGGACGGCCAGATCGCCCTGAACGAGGGGGAGGAAGGCCACGTTTTCCAGGAGGACAAGCCCACCCTTTACTATCAAATCGCGGATGGTGCGATTGAGCAGTTTCCTGCCGCCTTCAACTTCCGGCCGCCCAACCCCGACCATCCCCTGATCTTTTCCATGCCGGAGGGCGGAACCATCATGGTGGACCAGTTCTACCTGAACGCCCAAAAAAAAGTCTCGGGACGGAAAACCGACGAGGGGGAAAAGGGCTATCCCGCCATCCATCTGGACCTGGCCAGTTCCTTCGTCCATGAGAACCAATGGTTGTTCCTGGGCCATCCCGATTACGGCCACCTGGACCTGGGCCCGGCCTCGGTCTTTTTCGAGAAGGAATCGGATTGGAAAAAGCGTCTGGCCAGGGGCGCCCGGGATGTCAGCGACAACGCGCTGGCAGTGCTGTTGGCCTCCGACGGCAGCCTCAAATTCCAGGCCCGGCACCGGGGGGAGTTCGCGCCGATCCAGGCCCTGAAAGTGGGGGAGGAGTATTCCACCGGTTGGATGGACATGCAAGTCAAGGTTTCGGAGAGGCTTTCCGAGGCGTTGCCCGAGGAAAACTTCACTGAACAACCCCTGCCGCACCAGAAGGATCCGGAACCGGCCATCCATTACCAGGTAAACCGTATCACCGAGCATAAGGAAGGCTGGCTAGCATACCAGAGTGAGGCCAAATTCCAGTTGAGCGGAAAGCCCTTCGGCCTGGCTTATGGGCCCCGCCAGTTCAGCCTGCCCTTTACCCTGCACCTGGTCAAGTTTAAGCTGGGACTTGACCCCGGAACCGACAAGCCCGCTTCTTACGCCAGCGACATTCTTTACACCGACGAGGAGAAGGGCAGCCAGGTTCCCGCCGAGATCAGCATGAACAAGCCGCTCCACTGGAAGGGATACACGATCTACCAGGCAAGTTACCAGCCCATGCCGGACGGCAAATACGTTTCGGTTTTCGCGGTGGGGAAGGATCCTGGCATCTGGTTAAAATACGGCGGCGCTTTGGTGCTGGTTTTCGGTATCATCTTGATGTTCTGGTTCAAGAACCCCAATTGGGGAAAGAAGGAAGTGAATGCCTGAATTGCTCGAACCACGGAGACGCGGAGGCGCGGTTTTGAAAAGAACTATTGGTTTTTTGTTCATAGCGTTGTCCCTGTGCCTCTGTGGTAAAAGCCTTGCCGAGGGGCTGGATTTCAAGACCCTCTCCCTCATCCCCGTCCAGGAAGGAGGGCGGATCAAGCCCCTGGACACCTTTGCCCGGGAAAGCGTGAGGCTGGTCACGGGCCACGAAAAGTTCGAGGGCCGCCCCCCCATGGACATCCTCATGGATTGGCTGACCCACCCCGAGGCCTGGGACAACGAGGATTTCATCCTCGTCGAGAACCTGGACCTCCGGACGCAATTGGGCATCTCAAAGGACCAGCGGAAGGCATCCCCCCGCTTCCTCATCCACGACGAAGGCTTCATCGCCTTCGCCAAAATGAGTTACGCCAAACAACAGAAGAAAATCACCCTGGATCCCAAGGAGAAAGAAGCCCTGGCGGTTTACGGGCGGCTCCAGCGCTACGAGGACATCCTGCCGGGTGACGCCTTGGCGATTATTCCCATCCAGGACCCCAAAACCCTCAAGTGGGCCTCGCTGGGCGACCTGAAGAAGGCTTTCGATGAGGACAAGGGGAAGATGCCTGAGGCCGCGCGTGCGGTGTTATTGGACTTCGCGGAACTCCTGAAGAGCTACAACGAGCGGGACGCGGCGTCCTTCACCGCCGGCAGTGAGGCCCTCGCCCACCTCTTAACCCAGATCGGGGGGAAGGACTACCCCAGCCCTTCCTCCATGGCCTTGGAGGTCCAGTTCAACGCCCTGAAGCCATTCCAATGGGCCTGGATCATCCACCTGACCGCCTTTCTCCTGGTGGGGCTTTCCCTCATGTTCGGAATCCGCGGCCTTTTCCCGGTGGGGTTCCTGGTCTTCATCGCGGGCATCCTCATGAGCGGTTACGGGTTCACCCTTCGCTGTATCATCGCGGGCCGGCCTCCCGTGTCCAACATGTACGAATCGCTCATTTGGGTGACCTTCGGCATGACGGTCTTCGCGCTTATCTTTGAGTCGATCTTCAAGAACCGGCTTTTCACGCTGGCGGGAACCATCCTGGCGGTGGTGGGTTTCGTGCTGGCCGACAACGTGCCGACGGTGCTGGACCCTTCCATCCAGCCCATCGAGCCGGTACTCCGCAGCAACTTTTGGCTCACCATCCACGTGCTCACGATCACCTTAAGCTACGCGGCCTTCCTGCTGTCCCTTGGCATCGGCCACGTCTGCCTCTGGTCCCTCTGGAAGCACCGGGAGGACAAGGAAAGGCTCCAGCGGCAGACCAAGCTCCTCTACCGGGTAGTGCAGGTAGGGGTCGTGCTTTTGGCGGCGGGAACCATCCTGGGCGGGGTTTGGGCGAACTATTCCTGGGGCCGCTTTTGGGGCTGGGACCCCAAGGAAACCTGGGCCTTGATCGCCCTCTTGGGTTACGTGGCCATCCTTCACGGCCGCCTGGCCGGGTGGTTGAGGGAAGTCGGGTTCACGATCGGGGTGGTGTCGGCTTTCCTGGGGGTTTTGATGGCCTGGTACGGGGTCAACTTCATCCTGGGCGTGGGGCTTCACAGCTACGGGTTCTCCAAGGGCGGCCTGCCCTACGTGATTTCCTTTGTGGTGGCTGAAATCCTGCTGATCACGACCGTAGGGCTGAAGGCCAAGAAGGCCGCTTAAGGCCGTTCCAAGGCCCTTCAGGAATGGGGTTTTTGGGCCGTTAGAAAGGGAATGAAAAGCCCCTGCGGCCGCGATCCAAAGCTCCAACTGTGTTTCCGTTTTTTTGAGGCCTTTCTTTTTGCCTGTCTCCTATGGACGCTGCCCAAGTCCGCCCTCGCCCAATACGGCACCAATGGCGCCCCTTACACCCAAACGGCCAACGTGGACGCCTGTAATTCCGCCAGCGTTTCCCTCCAGACCATGGCCATCAACCAGTTCTACCTCTATTCCGCCTCCGGCGTTTCGGTGCTTTACGCGGGCGGCGTCAACACGCCGGGCACCGGCACCATCAACCTGCAAACCACGCCTCCGGCCGGGAGCACCATCGTGCAAGCCTACCTGGAGATCATCGAAAAGAGCCCCAGCTGGAGCCTGTCCCCCGTCACGATCGGGTCCGGTGCCTCCGCCGCGGGAATTCAGGCGGGCCAAGGCAATTTCGCCAACGTCTGGACCGATCCCCGTTATGGGGCGGACCTAACGACCAGCACGGGAAACCTTTACGCCGACGTCCGCTACGACGTCACCAGCCTGGTGTCGCCGGGAGTGGGTACCTACAGCCTCTCGGCCCCGGCCACGGTTCTGCTGGCGGGGCTGGTCATCGTCTACACGACACCGGCCTCGGGAATCTGCGGGGCGGTGGCCCTGGGAGACGGCCTATTTGTTTGGGACGGGGGGCCGATCGGCCTGGACTACGGGGTGACGCCCTGGGCCTCAACCCTGGATTGGAGCTGCCAGCACTCCCAAGCCTGCGGGGCCAACCAGTTTTCCCGTTGGGGAGGATCTGGTACACCTGACACCCCGGTGAGCTTCACCGACGAGTTTTTCGGGACCACTTCCCCCGGTCCCACCCAACCGCCCTTGGCGGCCTATGGGGCTGGGACCATTTTCCAGGACCCTCCCATCGGGGGCGTCTTAAACGATACTTTCCTAAACACTTACAACAACGTGCCGCTGTCCAACGCCGCCGGGAAAATTACCTGGGCATTGGGGGACGCCCTCAACAGCCAGAAGGGGTTTTACTGGGTCAATATGTTGGCCGCTTCCTGCAATTCGGTTTGCTCCAGCCCGACCATCACGCCGACGAACACGGCCACCAGCACTTCCACCCCCGCCGGCACACCCACCAATACCTTCACCGTCACCAGCACCTCCACGGCCACCTCGACCGCCACGGTCACCCCCACTTATACCCCCACGACAACCTTTACCGACAGTTTCACGGCCACGGCCACCTTTACCGCCACGTCCACCTCCACGAATTCCGCCACCCCGACGGCCACCCTGACTTCCACGGACTCGGCCACTTCCACGAATACGCCGACGTTGACGCCGAACAACACGGCTACGTCGACGGGAACGCCGACCCTTACCCCTACCTCGACCGCAACGAAGACCCCGACTCCGACCTCCAGCAACACATTCACGGCCACCGCCACCCTGACTTTCACCAACACGGGCACCTCGACGGCCACTTTCACCGCTACCCGGACGGCTACCTTCACTTCCACGAATTCCCCCACCATGACGGCCACGCAAACCGCCACCGCCACGGCCACTTTCAGCGCGACCAATAGTGCCACCTCAACATCCACCTCTACCGCCACGAACAGCGCCACCGTGACGGATACCGCCACATCTACTTTAAGCCCGACGCCAACCTATTCGTCCACCCACAGTTCCACGGCGACTTTGACGGCCACCGTTACCGCCACTTTCACGCCGACCCTCACCTACACCCAGACCGCCACTTTTTCACCGACACTGACCTTCACGCCGACTTTCACACTGACGGCGACGGGGACCCCAACTCCCACGCTCACGCCGACTTTCACCTATACCTTTACCGTCACGAGGACGCAGACCCTCACCTTCACCCCAACGATTACACCCACTCCTACCAACACCCTGCCACCCGATTGCGACGTTCTTTACATCTCGAAAAATTGTTTCTCCCCCAGCCAGGGACCTGTTTCCCTTCACATCGAATACTGCACCTTTCCAGGAAAATACAGCTTGAGGGTCTACAACTCGGCGGGGGAGTACATTCGGACCTTGGATGAAAGGGAGCTTAACGCGCCCCTGGTGGCGGATTATCTTTGGGACGGGAAAAACCGGAATGGGGACGATTGCGCCAGCGGGGTTTACTTGTTTTACGTGATTGAGCCTTACAGCCAGAAGACGCGCAAGGTTCTCTTAGTTCGTTGAATCAAAACCCGTAAAGCGCGCCGAATTTTTTTTCCAGGTATTTCAGGAAATAGGCGCTGCTGAGTTCCTCCCCGGTGGCCTTTTTGCAAAGCTCATTGGCGCGGTAGCGCTGGCCATGGGCGTGGATCTTCTCGTTGAGCCATTTCTTCAGGGGTTTGAAGTCCCCCTTCCCGAATTTCTCCCCCAAAGGTCCCACTTCCTTGTCCGCGGCCGCAAAAAACTGGGCCGAGTAGAGGTTTCCCAGCGTGTAGGTCGGGAAATAGCCGAAGCTGCCGTGGCTCCAATGCACGTCCTGCAGGCATCCCACCGCGTCGGTAGGGGGCGTCAGCCCGAAATACTTCTTCATGGATTCATTCCAAACGCCCGGGATATCCGCGGGTTTCAGGTTCCCGGCGATCACCGCGACCTCGATGTCATACCGCAGGCAAATGTGCAGGTTGTAGGTCACCTCATCGGACTCGGTACGGATGAAGGAGGGCGCCGAGTGGTTGATGGCGAAATGGAAGGCGTCCAGGGAAACATCATCGAAGACCCCCGGGAAGGATTTTTTGAGTTCGGGATAGAAGTAATCCCAGAAAGGCCGGCTGCGGCCCACCAGGTTCTCCCATAGGCGGGATTGGGACTCGTGGATTCCCAAGGAAACCGCCGAGGCGCGTGGGGTGCCGTAATGCTCATCCGAGGGGAGGTTCTGGTCGTAAATACCGTGGCCGGACTCATGCAGGGTGCTGAAAAAGGCGTTCTCGAAGTTGGTTTCCTCGAAACGGGTGGTGATGCGGGTATCGGCGGGGCCCAATCCGGTGGTGAAGGGATGGGCGGAGACATCGATGCGCCCCTTGTTGAAATCGAACCCGATAGCCTCCGCCAGCTTGCGGCAAAAGGCCTGCTGGAGGGGGATGGGACATTTGCGCTTGAGGATGGCGAGGTCGGGCTGGCGCTTGGCCGAGGTGATCTTGGCCACCATTTCCGCCAGGCTTTTCTTGAGCGGGGGAAAGAGCTGGTTCAACTGGGCGGTGGTCAGGCCGGGCTCGTAATCCTCCAAAAGGGCATCATAGGGATGGTCCTGGTAGCCGTAGCATTTAGCCTGTTCCTGGGTGAGGACAACGATCTTCTCCAGCCAAGGTTGGAAACGGGAAAACTTGTTCTCCCTCCGGGCTTCGACCCATTCCACCTGGGCTTGGCTGGTCACCCGGGCCATTTCCTCGACCAGCTTTTGGGGAAGCTTCTTGGAACGGTCGTAGGAACGTCTCCACTCACGCAGGTTGACCGCGCTGTCGGAGAGGGGATCGCCCGTGAGGGTCTTGGAGGACTCGGCCTGGCTGATCCAGCCGCCCACGGCGGGATCGGTAAACTTGTGGTGCAACATCCCGGCCAGGAGGGATAACTGCTCGGCGCGGTAAGGCGCGTTGGCGGCGGGCATATAGACTTCCTGGTCCCAGCCGAGGACCCCGGCGGTGTTGCCAAGCACGGCGATTTCCTTCATGCGCTTTAAAAGTTCATCGTAAGCTTGTTCGGGATTCATTGAACCTCCAATTTTTTTTGTGTCATTGCGAGAAATGCCCGCCGAATAGGCGGGCGGTAATGACGAAGCAACCTCAGTTTAAATAAGCCTTTTGAAAATCAAAACAATCCATGAACTTGGGTTGCCACGCCGCAAAATTCGCGGTTCGCAATGACGGATTAATTCGAAAAAGTTTTACCAATAAAGGCCACATCTTCACTTGCCAGGGGTTTTCCATCCGCGGCCAGGTTCACCTGGACCTGGTTCAGGTTCCGGAAGCCGGGTATAACACAACAAACCAAGGAGTTGGCCAGGAGGTACTGTAAGGCCACCCGGGCCAGGTCCTTGACGTCCCCCCCAAAGCGGGATTTCAACTTCTCCACCTTCGGCTGGACCCTCAAAAGTTCCTCGGTGGTGAAACGCTTGTCTCCCAACCGATGGTCGCCCGCCTCGAAGGTGGGTGGATTCTTGGGATCGAACTTGCCCAGGAGGATTCCCTGGTTCAGGGGGGAGAAGGCCACGAAGCTCATCTTCCGTTCCTTTAACAATTTCCAGACCGGCGTGCCTTCCCGGATGAACTGATCGTCCATGATATGGGCCCAGCTTTGGAGCACATCCGGCTCCACCTTTGGCACCAGCCGCTCGAAATCCGCGTTGGAATAGGCGGATTGGCCGATAAGGCGAATCTTGCCTTCCTTTTTCAACTGCCGCACGGTTTTAATGGCGTCGTCCAAGTAACGGTCATTGGGGCCGAAATCTCCGTGGTGAAAATAATAGAGATCAATGACATCCCGCTTGAGGTTGATGAGGGATTGCTCACATTGGTGGCGGATATGGGCCGCCTCATAGGCGTGCTCGGCGGTGCCGGGGAACCAGCCCACCTTGGTGGCGATGGTGAGCTTCTTGGTCCGGTCGCCCAGGATGCGGGAGAGCATGCGCTCGGCCCGGCCATTGCCGTAAACATCCGCGTTGTCGAAGTGGTTGACCCCCTGGTCGAGGGCGTAATCAATGGCCCGTTTGACCTCGGCCTCGTCCACGTTGGCCCAGCCATTGGGACTGCCGTTCACCCAATTGAGCCCCCCCATGGTCCAACAACCCAGGCTGATTTCGGAGACTTGGATTCCGGATGAGCCCAACGAACGGTATTTCATGAAAACCTCCACAAAACGTTCACCCCAGAAGCCACAGAGTACACAGAGTAAGACGGTTAAAACAATAAATTGATTTAATGTGTCACTCCGCGCTTTCCATGTAATCCGTGGTGAGAATGTTTTCTTGAGTAAAAGCTTGGCCTATGGGTAAATTTGACCCTTCCCAAAGACCCGATTAACCCTGAAATCAGGCCCGTTTTCAGGGAATCCCGTGGCACAACCCTTGCCCTAGGTAATGACGCAGCCCATCAAACCAAGGAGAGATGTTATGAAACGCAATGACTTCAGGATCTTGATCGCCGAAGACGAGCCGGGCGCCCGGAAACTCTACGAGAAGGCCTTCCGCCAAGAGGGTTTCGAGGTGGTCCTGGCCGAGAGCGGGCTCCAAATGCTGGCCGAATTGGCCGAGTCTTCCTTCGACTTGGTGATCACGGACATGCAGTTGCCGCACATGAGCGGCCTGGAGGCATTGCCCCTGATCCGCCAAAAACACCCCACCATGCCGATTGTGGTGGTTTCGGGGCATTACGTGGATATGACCAACGATTTCCACATGAAGGGATTGGGGGTCAATTATTTCTTCAACAAGCCCCTGAGCCTGTCGCTCCTGATCAAGACCGTCCGCAAGATCCTGGGAATCGAGACGGAGTCCGAGCCGGTGGAGAGGAACCCCCTGTTCTAAAGGGGTTATTTGCCGGCTGCCAAGGCCCCGGCCTCAGGCCGGGGGATAGCCGTGTACTTGGCCGGGGTCATACTCCGGCCAAGTGGCAGCTCGGTCCAAGTACTCTAGAAATTAATGGAGTTTTCTAGATTTGATCCGATAGGGTTGGCGAATATTTCAAGGAAGAGTTGTCCCTTGACGGCTGGCCCTGGACAGCCGGTCGTTGATGGCACGTCCTAACCCCTCCTGGGGAACGGGACGGGCCAAGATGAAATCCAAACCTTTCTCATCCAGCCTTCTCACGGCGGCGAATAGGTTCGCCGCCGCTTCCTTCAAATCCCCCTGGGGGGATAAGACCTCTACCGCCTCGAAGGAGGAACGGTCCGGGGGCTCCTGGAAAACCAGGAGCCCTATTTTTTTGCCCTGGACTTCTGTTGTGGATAGTTTGTCCAGAAACAGGGCTGTTCTCGGGGCATAGTGGTTTTCCAATTGTCCTGGGGCCTGGGGTTTCGCGTCGGTGGCCGGAGGAAGGTCCACCCTGCCCAAAACCGCCTGGAGATCCTCCAAAGACACGCCACCCGGCCTAAGAAGCACCGGGTCCTTCCTGGTCAGCGAGATCACCGTGGATTCCACCCCGACCTGGCAGGGCCCGCCGTCCAGGATCAAATCCACCTTGTTTCCCAATGAGCGGCGCACATGTTCCGCCGTCGTGGGGCTGACCGCACCAAAGGGGTTGGCGCTGGGCGCCGCGATGGGGCGGCCCGATTCCCGGATCAGCTCCAAGGCCATGGGATGGTTCGGCACCCGGATGGCCACGGTGGGTAGGGAAGAGGTAACAATGTCCGGAACAAGCGGGGATTTAGGAAGAACGATCGTCAGTGGTCCGGGCCAGAACTTCCCCGCCAGCTTCAGGGCCTTATCGGGAAACTTGGTGACGAGGATTTCCGCCTGGCGCAGGTCCGCCACGTGCACGATCAAGGGATCGAATTGGGGCCGGTTTTTTACCTCGAAGACACGCGCCACCGCGTAGGGGTTCAGGGCGTCAGCGCCCAACCCGTAAACGGTCTCGGTGGGGAAGGCCACAATGCCGCCTTCCTGGATAATTTGCGCGGCCTTTTGAATATCCGACAAGAGGAACCTCAAATCCGCCTTGGTACCCCGTGGTACGGTGGCGGTTGGTGAAATTTTAAGCAGGCACAAAATACAACAAATCGTTTAGGACACAATAGCCGTTGCCGGTCGAAGTTCCCCGGGTTTTTAGTTCCGCGTTTTCCACTCCGCCAAGTTTTCCGGCAGATCCATTTTCGGCCATGTTACGGCCGTGTAAATTATTTCAACCCGGTGGGTGGAGAAATTAGGTAAACTTTTACCCGACCTTGACCGGATAATTTTTCAGGAGGAAACCATGCAAGAACTTAAATTTGAGGC
>DATKOC010000218.1:0-2558 GCA_035524855.1 bacterium | reverse complement strand
AGTCCCGGATTTCCGCTGCCTTGTGGGCGCTCAAGGGTTCCGCCCCATGACGGCGGCGATCATCAGCCGTAAATTCCCGTGTAGGCGATGCCGCGGATGATGGTTTTCTGGAAGAAAAGAAGGACGAGCACCGAGGGGATCGTGCTCAAGACCAAAGCCGCCATCACCACATTCCAGGGTTCCCCGGTGTCGATGAGCTTTTGCACCCCCAGGACAATGGGATAGTAATCCGGGTTGTTCAGGACGATCAGGGGCCAGAAGAAACTATTCCAGGTCGTCACAAAGGAAAACACGGCCAGGATGGACATAATAGGCTTGGTCATCGGCAGCATGAACCGGAAAAAAATGCGGGTTTCGGTGCAATGATCAATGCGGGCGGCGTAAATGATCTCATTCGGGATGGAATCATAGAAATCCTTCAAGACGAGGATGCTGAAAGCGCTGAAGATGCCCGGAAGAATGACCGCCCAATAGGTATTGATCAAGTTCGTGTGGGCCAATCCCGCCCCAAAAGGAAAATATTTCATGATCAGGTAAAGGGGGATCACCAGCACCTCCATGGGGACCATCAGGCTGGTCATGAACAGCAGGAGAATGCCCCCGCTGAAGCGGACCCGGAGCTTCGTGAGCGAATAAGCCGCCATGGAGGAAACCAGGAGCTGGCACGCCACCACGGCCGCGCAAAAGAACATGCTGTTGAGGAAATAACGCCCGAAATCCACCAGCCTTATCGCCTCCAGGTAGTTGGTGAAGTCATAAGCCTTGGGCAGGTAAGTTTGGGGCACGGAGTAGATTTCGGACGGTTCCTTGAAGGAACCCAACACCATCCAAATGATGGGCAGAAGCGTCACGACCCCGCCCAAGAGCAAAAGCACCGTCCCGGAAAACAGGACCAGCTGGACATCCCGCCTTTTCCTGTCCTGGCGGGAGAAAACACCCCTCTGGTTGGGCTTGGTGGGGGCCATCGGGTCCTTGACTGCCGTGGATTCCATTTTCCTCACCTCGACACTTGCTTGAGTTGGAAGAAGCGCGCCATCGTGAAAGCGAGGAGAAAACCGAACATGAGCATGGCCATCGCCGAGGCGTAGCCCAGGTCCATGGAACCGAAGGCGGTCTTGTAAATATAGGTCCCGATGACTTCCGTGGAATGCATGGGGCCCCCATTGGTCATGACAAAAACCTCGGTGAAGATTTGGAAGGCCGTGATGACCTGGATGATCGAGAGGAACCACATGATGGGGACCAGGTGCGGCAGGGTGATATTGAAGATTTTCTTCCGCACTCCGGCCCCGTCCAGTTCCGCGGCCTCGTAAAGCTCCTCCGGCAGGTTTTGGAGCGAGGCGAAGTAGATCAGCATGAACCAACCCGAGTTTTTCCACACGAACATGAGGACGATCGAGATCAGGGCCCAGCGGGGGTCGGTCAGCCAGCCGACGGGGCCCACGGAGGGGGCGATGAGGGTGAGGATGGAATTCAAGACCCCGAACCCCTCGTCGAAGATCCATTTCCAAAGGTTGGCGGCGGGGATGGCGGGAATGATGAAGGGCAGGAGATAAATCACCTTGAAGATCCCCTTTCCCCTCCCGATTTCGTTCAGGAAGATGGCCAGGAGGATCGGGGGCCAAAAACCGAGCGCCAGGGACAGCAAAGTGAAGGCCGTGGCATTGACGACCGTTTGCCAGAATAGGGGGTCCTGCAGGGCCCGGTTGTAGTTGTCCCAACCCACCGGAAAGCTTTTACCCAGGGGGCTATAGTGGGTGAGGCTCACCTGGAAGCCTTGGACGATGGGGTAAAGGTTGAAGATCGCGAAAAGGGCCAGGGCCGGGAAAAGGAACCAAAAGGCCTGGGCCCGGTAGCTCAGCGGGTTCCAAATGGATTTGCCGGGACGGATCGCCTTGTCCGGCTCAATGGGCTTGTCAAAGATCGAGGCGACCTTGCGCCGGTCGCGGATCTTCCCCGTGTCCTGGCGGCGGCGAATGAGGGCCTTGGCCCGGTCCTCCACCGATTCAGCCGATTCCCCGTGCAAAAACGGCGCGCTTTCCAGGGATTCCGGGGAAGGTTTCACCGGGGTCGGATGGCTGGCGGACCCCGCCGGAGGAGCTTCGCCCAACTGCCGCATCAATTCCAAGCGCGTCTTGGCGTCCTCATTGGAAGGAACGTCCTCGATTTCCAAGTTGAGGTCCTGTTCCCCCTTCGGAATTTCGGGGACTTGTGGGGGTTTCTTCTTCTCCTCATCATCATCGTAAATGGAAAAGGGCTTGTAATCAGGCATTAGCACCCACCCTTTTTCATATTTTGAACCGCAGAATTCACAGAATTGCACAGAGTTAAATAAATTCTTAATTTTTTTTGAAAATCAAAAATCTCACTCCGTGTTACCCCTTGTAACCCCGTGGTTAATAGCCGTGGTTGGTGTTTCATCGCTGGGCCACCTGCAATTTATTGAAAATGGCCCGGTCGGCTTCCTTGGCGTAAGTCAGCAATAATTGCTGGGGATCGGCGTCCGGATCCAGGAAAACGCTTTGGAGGGGGTCCCCATCCAGCAAATCCCTTACCTG
>DATKOC010000217.1:0-5691 GCA_035524855.1 bacterium | reverse complement strand
GTTGATGATGACCACATGGTCCCCGTTCTCGACGTGGGGGGTGAAGATGCGCTTGTGCTTGCCGCGCAGGATGGCGGCCACCTGGGAGGTAAGGCGGCCAAGGATTTGGTCCTTGGCGTCCACGATCCACCACTTGCGTTGGATGTCTTTTGTCGTCGCGAGATAAGTCTTTTGCATGGCTTTAACTGTTCAATCCTTCCTGGAAAACTTCGGCCCCTAAGGGGACAAGGGCCTGAATTATAAGGTTTTCCGGGGGTCTGTCAAGAATTCCTGCGAATAATTGGCTTGAAAAAGGCTTATTTATCGGGGGAAAGGCGTAATTTCGATTCCCCATTGATCATGGAAAAAGAAACCGGGCCCCGGTAATCAATAACCTGTTGGGCCAAATCCCCGCGGCGACCCTTCGAGCGGCGCAAGGGCACCCCGATCAAATCCCCGAGAAATCCGGGCTTGATCTGCCCCAATTGGCCACCCATGCCAAGAGCCTGGGCGGGTTTGACCGTCACCATCGAGAGGATTTCAACGGCCGGCACTTCCGGATTTTCCTTTTGGAACAAGCGCATCTCCCGGAACATTGAAAGGGATTGGTTGCTGGCCAGGCTGTCAGTTCCCAGGCACACCGACACCCG
This sequence comes from bacterium, assembly GCA_035524855.1. Lineage (GTDB taxonomy): Bacteria > Oederibacteriota > Muellerivitia > Muellerivitales > Muellerivitaceae > DATKOC01. Next base: position 5,062 of record DATKOC010000217.1, on the reverse strand, counting down.
GTGGCGGCGCAACTCTTTATAACGAAAGGGAAGGTGTTTGAAAAAGTGGTGGCTGCCGGGGCAATGCACCACCGTGATCCGGTTCTTGGCCAGGAGACGCATGTCCCGGCTATTCACGGCGTTCAAATGAACCCCCAAGTCGAGTTTGGGAAGCCACCCAAACCCATTCAGGTACTGGGTGGGCGTGGTGTTATGGGGCATAACCCAGGAAGGGTTCAATCTTTCCACGGTCTTAGCCAAAGGCCCCTTGCCGCTCTTGAAAAGCCGGGCTTCCTCCCGGCTTTCACCCACATGGATGGTGGTGAGGAGGTCCCTATGGGAATCCAGATAACGGGTTACCCAGCGGAGAAGTTCCTTGGAAACCGTGAAAGGAGTGTGGGGACTCAGGCCCCAACGGAAGAGAGGCGTGGGGGGCATGGTCCGGACGGCCTCCTGCAGCCGGTCCAGGAACCTTTCCCAATAGTCCTTTGAATTTTTCTCGACCAAGTCGAACAGTTCCACGAAGACGAAGGAACGCATTCCTGACCGCCGCAAGAGTCCCCAACTTTCCCAACTGGTGGCGATATCACAAATCGTGGTCGTACCTTGGGTCAGGCTTTCCCGGATTCCCCTTGCCACGGACTGGCGGAACCCCGCCGGGGTGGTTCCGCGCGAGCCTTGGCCCATGCGCTTGAGCCAATCAATGAAGACGCCCCGGTAGGAAACCTTTCCCTTGAGGGCCGTGAAGTCCAGGTGGCAATGAGCGTTGATGAGGCCCGGGAGGAGGATCGTGTCGCCCAGGTCAAGCATCCGAACCGAGGGCAGGAAGTAAAGGTCCTTGCGCTTCCCCACCTGGACGATGCGGTTGCCCTGGATCATCACAAACCCGTCCTCCAGAGGCTGGGGGCGGTCCAGAGTGAGGATGTACTTGGCGAAAAGAACGAGGCGCGGATTCATGCGCTATAGGTTATCAAGGGAGGGCCTTCCCTCCAACCAGCCATTTGTAGCCGTTAGTATTGACCTGCTTTCAAAGCTTACCTAAAGTAACGCCTCTATGATGAACAACAACCTCCAAAAGACCTTGTTCCACTTCACCAGCCTCTTGACGACCTGGTTCCCCCGGGGCGGCGCCAAGTTCTTCAACACACTTATTCCTCCCATCCTCGGCAACAAAATTCTCGTCCGGAAGGTCCACGAGAGCAACCTAAAAACCTTAAGGAAGGTGAGACAATTCAAGAAAATCCTGGTGATTCCGGATATCCACATTGGGGACGCGGTCATGGTGCAGGGGGCCGTGGCGGTCTTTCGGGACTTCTTTCCGGAGGCCCGGATCGATTTGATCGTCAAGAAGGCAGTGGCCTGTCTCATCGAGGGCAATCCAGATATCTCCAATCTTTACCCTTATTTCACTGGAACCGTTTTTCCCACCCGGGAGGATATCGAGAGCATCAAAAAGCTGGTGGTGGAAAACCAATACGACCTTTGTTTCAACGCCTCTCCCTTTTTCGAGGACACTACCCTTTTTCCCAAGGGCCAAGCAATCCTCAACTTCATGACCACCGCCCCCCAGGTTGTGCGAAACGACACTGACCAAACCGGCGTCAATCATATCGTTTCCATGGCCTACCGTTTCCCTCACGGGTTGCTGTCCCAGGTCACTTCCCCCGCGAGCCAAAGGGTTTACCGGGGCGTCCCCTTGACGCTGGCCGACCGGGCCATCGGGGAAGCCAAGGCTTTTTTGACGGAAAACAGCGTCCCCTCGAACGGCCCACTGATCTTCCTGAATCCCGACACGGCTTCGCCCTACACCCATATTCCCTTGGAATACCAGTTGGAGCTTTTAAGGCGCTTGGGTCCCATGCCGGGCCACATCCTTCTGGGTTCCGGCTTCACCTTCAAGGAGATTGAGAGACAATTGCTGGAAAAGCTCACCCCGGAGGAAAAAGCCAAGGTCACGGTCGTGCCGACCAGCCTGGCCATTGACGCCTATAGCGCCTTGATAGATTTTACGGATGTGTTTATTTCGGGGGATACGGGCCCTTTGCATATGGCGGCGGCCCGAAAGGTTTCCAAGTCAGGGAACTTCAAGTTCAGGAACAAAACATTCGTCATCTCGATTTTCGGGGCTACCCCGCCCCGCCTGTCGGGATACGATTCGACCAACCCGCTCTTCTTCCCTTCCAACCAGGACGCGCAGTCGAGGACTTATGTTTCGGAGAGCCCCTGCCGGAACATCACTTGCGTGAACAAGATGGCCAAGACCTGCAAGAAAGTCAGGTGTTATGAGGTTTTAAACGTGGAAAACATCGTGGTGGACGTGAAACTGTTTCTGGACAGCTTGAAAACTTCCGCCTGATCACTTCGTGACGTACTTCTCCATCTTGGCGAATTTATCAAAAGGTTTCTTATCGGTGGAAAGGCGCCCTCTCGTCTTGAGCACTTTTAATTCCTCATTCGTGGGCTGGACAAGATAGGTCGATGGCGTGAAGTAATCGAAGGTAATCCCCTGCTTTTTCATCTTTTTCAAGTTGGCTTCCATGCGGTTTAAGGGCATGGGGCTCGCCGAGGCGATCCGGTAGGTCCACCCCATCCCGAAGCAGGGCATATCCACCCGCGCGGTCAGGATATTGGGAAACACCGAGTGGAAGGTCTTATAGATCGTGGCGAAGGATTCAGGAAACAGGTAATAGTTGTCGGTGTGGATGGAAATGACGCCGCCGGGCCTGAGGCGTTGCTTGCAGAGCCGGTAGAATTCCTGGGTATACAGCATCGTCGAGGGCCCATGGGGTTCGGTCAGGTCAATGACCAAAACGTCAAAAGTCTCCCGGTGCATCTCCAGCCACTTCCGCGCGTCCTTGTAGATGATCTCGACCCGCTTGTCCCTGAGGCACTTCCCGATGGCCGCGTAGTTCTTCCGGCAGAAATCCACGACACCCTTGTCGATCTCCAGCATCAGGATGCGCTTCAGCCCCTTGAACTTGACCGCCTCCTCGATGGCGAAACAATCCCCTCCCCCGATGATACAAATACTTTCCGGGCTCTTGTGCGCCAACAAAGGCGCGGAAACCAGGTATTGGTGGTAGCGATTCTCGTCCCCGTGGCTGATCTGGATCTTGCCGTCCAGGAACAGCATGGTCCCGAAGGTCTGGTCCTTGAAAATTTCCATGGATTGAAATGGGGTCTTTCCCTTGAAGAGGGACTTGCCCTTATAGACATGTCCAAAAGTGTTGGTGGTCCATTCGGTCTTCACGGGCATTGGGGAAACTCCTGGGTTGGCTTGTAAAGACGGGGAGGATTATAGCGGAAACGGCCGAATTATCACCTGATTCCAGGAAGGCTGGAGAGTACGGCGAAAGGCCCTAAAACCGGACAAGTCCTAAACACGGCGGATTGATTTCCTCAAGTTTTTAAGGTGAATCAACGGGAATAGTACCCGGTTCTTTATGTCGGGAAATTTTTGTGATTTACAAAATTTCACGACTAAAGGATTAAAACCGGACGTAATAGGTGGAAGCCTCGGCCACGGGCCGGACGGGAAGCTCCAACTGACCGTTTTTGAGGTCGTTGTAAATCTTGGTGAGCTTCGGGTTCCGGGGGTTCAGTTCAAGGGAGTCCTCGAAAGCCTTGAGCGCCGCCTCCTTCCGGTGCATCTCGAAACAGCAGTAGCCCGCCATTTGATAAGCCTGCCAAAATTCCAGGTTGTCATCAATGGCCTGTTGGAAGCGCTCCAGCGCGTCCGCGTAGCGGCCTTGCTGGTAGAAGGAAAGGCCCTTTTTGTAATTCTTCACGCCGCTGTCGGCCTGGGCTTGGGAAACGACGAAGAGGAAGGAAACAAGCGAGAAGAGGGGGATGAGAAAATGGATTTTCAATCGCATGAGAACCCTTATATTTATCGGAATAGCCTTGCCCGTCCGGTTTCAACCTATAGACGGGGTGAATCGGTTTTAATTCACCAGATAATACATCTTTTTGGTGAAAAAGGTTTCAGTCAAGGGGCCTTTCGAAGGCCGGTTGTTTTAACCTGTAACCTGAAATAATCCCGGAGGCAAAGGCTTCACCAAAATAGAGGCCTCAAGAAGGTTTTTATTCCATCTTCCAGTGAAGAATTAAGCCCGCTTTTTACCAAATTCCACCGTGATGGTGGAATGCATCCCGCCCCGGGTGGCGAACTGTCCCGTGACCCGGCACCATTTGGGCTTGGCGGCGGCCACGAAGTCCCTCAGCATGCGGTTGACCGCGTTCTCATAGAAGATGCCGATGTTCCGGTAGGCCAGGATGTAGCCCTTCAAGGATTTGAGTTCAAGTACGTGTTTGACCGGAACATACTCGAGGATGATGGTACCGAAATCCGGCAAGCCCGTCTTGGGGCAGACCGCCGTGTACTCGGGGATCTCGATGCGGATGGTGTAACCCTGGAATTGGTTGGGAAAAGTCTCGATGGAAGGCAACTTGACGTTCAACCCGGACTTGGCGTGGCTCTCGTTGTAATCAGGCATATATTTTCTTTCTTACCACAGAGTGCTCAGGGAACTCAGAGAAGTCTTCACAAAAATTAGATTTTTCTTTCCCTGAGATCTCTGAGTCTCTGAGGTAAAATTAGTTTTTCAGGTTATAAAAAGTGTCGCGTTGGTGGGGCTCGAAGCCCATCTCGGTGATGAGGCGCTTCATCTCCTCCAGGCTCATCAGGTAGCGCAGGCCGGTGGAGGCCACAACGTTTTCCTCCAGCATGATGCTGCCCAAATCGTTGGCGCCATACTTCAAGCCCAATTGGCCGATCTTCTTGCCCGGCGTCACCCAGGAAGCCTGCAGGTTGGGAAGGGTGTGGTTTAAGATGACGCGGGAAAGGGCCAAGGTCTTCAGGTATTCCTGCCCGCTGGCGCTCTTCAAGCCCAGGCTCTCGTTGCCCGGCTGGTAAAGCCAGGGGATGAAGCCCAAGAAGCCCCCGGTTTCTTCCTGTAGTTCCCTCACCCGGAAGATGTGCTCAATGCGGTCCTCGATGGTTTCCACGTGCCCGAACATCATGGTGGCCGTGGAGCGCATGCCCAGGGAGTGCAGGTCCCGCATGACACCCAGCCATTCCTCG
>DATKOC010000216.1:0-3196 GCA_035524855.1 bacterium | reverse complement strand
CTGTCCCCTACGGGGAGCCGTCGTGGACAAAGGAAATCCTCTGTCGGAACGCTTGCTTTCCGTTGGACCGGGGATTAACATTATGTTACTCAATAAAGTAACATAGGAGTTCGCCTTGAAATTCTTGAATATGCGCGACTTGCGCTTGAAAACCCCCTCGGTAATGAAGGGCGTGGAAAAAGGGGAAAAATACGTCATTACCAACCATGGAAAGCCCCAGGCCGTTCTTCTTCACCTGACCGAGGACGAAATCGAGGGTTTAGTTTATAAACAGCCCGAGTTCATGGATCAAATCGAGGAATCGAGGAAGGAATACCGCAAGAAAGGCGGGGTTTCCCTTTCGGAAGCCCGCAAGAAGCTAGGTCTCTGATTTGCCAATCCTTGTCGAGCTTTCACCCCGGGCCTTGAGGGATTTGAAAGACCTTGAAAAAGCCGCCGCTGGGGAAATCCTGGACGACCTGAAAATACTCCAAGCACGCCCTTGGCCTGGCCCCCCTAAAGTAAAAAAACTGGAAGGTCATAAGAATCTTTACCGTATAAGAACGGGGGATTACCGCTCCCTATTCGAACCCACCGTAAAGGGAGTGGTTGTTTTGCGTGTCCTGGACCGAAAAGAACTGGAAAGAATCCTGCGGAATCTTTAATAAATGTTAAATATTGGCGAAATAAATTGTCCGCGGCGGGGACCCCTTCGATGCGCTTCGCTTACTCAGGGCAAATTATAGATCGTCCAATCTGTGGACCCTGGTTGGACAGGGAGCAATGCAGAAAGCACTGTCCGAATTGGAGAGGCACTATTGAAATTCCTCAAACCGGCGGTGTAGGGCTGGATTGGGGGCCATCCTCCCGCCGACCGCCGGGGACCGGCCTGGCAGGCCGCCATTTCTTGAGACCCAACGCCGCGAGGAAAAAAAAGGCGTTGGCCAGGATGATGGCGGGGCCGGGGGGAAAGTGGCTCACCCTTGAGACCAAGATTCCCGCCAGGCAACCCGCCACGCCGATTCCCACGCTGAAACGCCGGTATTGCCCTAAATTCGAGACCAATATCCGGGCCGTGGCCGGGGGGATGATTACCAGCGCCCCCACCAAGAGGGAACCCGTCACCTTGACTCCCAGGGCCACCATCACGGCGATGGCGGAAAGATAAAGGAGGTTGGTGCGGCTTTCCCGTACCCCCTCGACCGCCGCCAGGTCGGGCGAAAGGTTTAAGAGCATCATCCGGGGATAAATCCCCTGAACGATGATCAGGACGATGGCGCAGAGGACGACGGTCAGGATCAAACCCGCCGTTGAAAGCTGGGAGATGTCCCCGATGAGGCTTTCCAAAAGCTCGGGTTGGGGGACAATGAGGAACCCCAGGGCCAGACTGGTCACGAAAACCAGGCCCACCAGTGTTTCCGTTGAAAGCGATGTCTTTTCCCCCAGTTTCCAAATCACGACGATTCCCAGGGCCAAGAACAGGAAGGCGCCCAAGCTGGGATCCACCTTGGCCAAAAGGGCCAATCCCATGCCGGGAAGGGCCACGTGTCCCAGGGCGTCGCCGACCAGCGCCATGCGGCGGGTAATCATCAGGGAACCCAGGTAGGCGGCGGCGCCTCCCACGGCGGCTCCCGCCAGCAGGCTCATGAGGTAGGGATCAGTCATGGGCGTGATGGAAATAGCGGATTTCCCCCCCGTAAAGTTCCGCCAGCATTTCCGGGTTTAATACTTGGCGGGGCGGTCCATAACAGGAGGTTTTGGAATTGAGGCACAAGACCCGGGTGGCAAGGCTGTAGACCAGGTTGAGGTCGTGAGTGACGAGGATGATCGAGAAGCGCCTTTCTTCCTGGGTGCGGCGAAGGAGCGTGTAAATGGTTTCCTCGCCGCCCAGGTCGATGCCGGCCGTCGGTTCGTCGAACAGAAGGACGTCCGGGCGTTTCGCGAGGGCCCAGGCGATCAAAACCCGTTGGAACTGCCCCGAGGACATCAGGCCCAATTGCTTTTTCAAGTTGTCCGCGCCACCCATGTCGACCTGTTCTAGAACTTCTTGGGCTTCACCGGGCTCGACGCCTTTGAGGGAGAAAAAATCCCCGATGGTTATCGGGAGGTCCTTGTTGAGGGGGACCCGTTGGGGCACGAAACCCCGGGTGGCGTTTTTCCTCCAGGTGATTTGCCCCTGCCCGGGAATCAGCCCCAACAGGGTCCGCAGGAGAACGGTCTTTCCCGCGCCGTTGGGCCCCAGGACCACCAGGGTTTCCCCCGGCCCTAATTCGAAATCCAAGTCCCGGAACAGGGTTCTTCCTTCGAGGTCGACCCGAAGATTCGATACTTTTAAGACAGGCTCCATTTACCGATCCCTCCAACCCTTCCGGCGGTTCTTACCTAAAGAATATCCCGTGAAATAATCGGCTATTATGACGGCAGTCAGATGATAGGGCCCTCAACCAAACCTATGCCATGGTTGGGTTGAAGGGATTTGTCTAATAGTATGGCTTAATCATTGGCGCGCAAGCAACAGGGCAAGTCTGTCCATGACGGGGACCTGCATTGGACATCGCGCCAGAATCAAGGATGTAGTCACCAGCAGGCGCGGTTCGATGATAATCGAGCTCGAGGAATGACCTCATAGCAGCCTAATTCGGGAATCTAATTGGATTCTTTTCCGCAGTCGGCGGCGCTTTTGAGGGGCAGTTTGCGTTGGCTTTTGTTTTATATCGTGGGCCGGAGAGGTTTTGATTAAATATTCATCAGAAACATTTAATAGATCACTTGTGGGCTTAGTAACAAAACCTTAGTATCATTTAATAAAATAAGACAAATACTCCCGGAGAATATGTGGAACTGGAACGTGTTTTAAGACAACTGAAGGAAAAAGGGCACAAGCTCACGCCCCAGCGGCAAGGCATTTTGAAAATTTTGATGGTGTCCAAGGTTCCCATGACCGCCTTGGAAGTCCGCCAAAAGGTCCAAAAAAACCATCCCCGGGTGAGCTTAAACACGGTCTACCTGAATTTGCTGATGCTCACCAAAATGGGTTTGGTGATCCAAACGCATCTCCAAAACCGGACGGCCTCGCGGTTCGAGTACCAGGCGGAAGGAAGCCACCACCATCACGCCGTTTGCCTTTCCTGCGGGAAGAGCCTTTGCCTGGACCAGGTGCCGGAGCCCAAGGCCGGGCAACCCGGGGAGGACCCGGGTTTCCAGATCCTGGGGCACA
>DATKOC010000215.1:0-9108 GCA_035524855.1 bacterium | reverse complement strand
ATTTCCTACGCCATCGGCGTGGCCCAGCCCACCAGCGTTTTGGTGCACACCTTCGGAACCGGGCGCCTGCCCGAGGAACAGATCACCCAACTGGTGCGGAAGTTCTTCGACCTGACGCCGCGGGGCATCATGAAGTCCCTGAACCTGCGTCGGCCCATCTACCAGAAAACGGCCGCCTACGGCCACTTCGGGCGCCACGACAAGGATTTCACCTGGGAGCGCACCGACAAGGCCGCCGCCCTTCGTAAAGCCGCGAAGCTTCGGTAAACATCTTTAACCACGGAGGACACGGAGGTCACGGAGCACGGCAAAAAGTATTAAAGATTTTTGTCTTGCTCTGTGTAACTCCGTGAACTCTGTGGTTCAATTTTTTCGAGGAGAAATAAATGAAATACCACGTCAAGGACTTGAAGTTATCCGCTAAGGGCAAGGATCGCATCGAATGGGCCGAGCGCAGCATGCCGGTCCTTCGCTTGATCAAACAACGGTTCCAGAAGGAAAAGCCCCTGAAGGGGATCCGCATGGCCGCCTGCCTGCACGTCACGACCGAAACCGCCAACCTGCTCATTACCCTCAAGGCCGGGGGAGCGGATGTTTACACCTGCGCCTCCAACCCCTTGTCCACGCAGGACGACGTTGCGGCGGCGCTGGTCAAGGTTTACGGCATCCCCGCCTTTTCGATCAAGGGCGAGGACCGCAAGACCTACTACAAGCACTTAAACTCGGCCCTGGACGCCCATCCCCATATCACCATGGACGATGGGGCGGACTTGGTTTCCGAACTTCACTCCTCCCGCACCTCCCAGGCTGCCGAGATTATCGGCTCCACCGAGGAGACCACCACCGGCGTCATCCGCCTTCGGGCGATGGAGAAGGATGGGGTCCTCAAGTTCCCGGTCGTGGCCGTCAATGACGCCAAGACCAAGCACTTCTTCGACAACCGCTACGGCACGGGCCAATCCACCATGGACGGCATCATCCGCGCCACGAACCTCCTCATCGCGGGGGCGGTCGTCGTGGTCCCCGGCTACGGCTGGTGCGGCCGCGGTGTGGCCAGCCGCGCCCGGGGCTTGGGCGCCCGGGTTGTCGTGACCGAGGTGGACCCCATGAAGGCCCTTGAGGCCGTCATGGACGGCTACGAGGTGATGCCCATCGCCCAAGCGGCCCCCATCGGGGATATTTTTGTCACCTTGACCGGCGACATTCACGTTATCCGCAAGGAACATTTCGCGAGGATGAAGGACGGGGCTGTGGTCGCCAACTCCGGCCACTTCAACGTGGAACTGGACCTGGAGGGCTTGAAGAAACTTTCGAGGAAAGTCCGCAATATCCGTGATTTCGTCCAGGAATACACGCTGAGGAACGGGCGGAAAATCTTCGTGCTCGGCGAGGGCCGCCTGATCAACCTGGCCGCCGCCGAGGGCCATCCGGCCTCGGTCATGGACATGAGCTTCGCCAACCAAGCCCTGGGCGCGGAGTACGTGGTGAAGAACCACAAGAGCCTTCGCCGCAAGGTCTACTCGGTGCCCGAGTCCATCGACAACGAGATCGCGCGCCTCAAGCTCAAGGCCATCGGTGTTTCCATCGACACCCTCACGGCCGAGCAGAACCATTACCTTTCGTCCTGGGAAATGGGAACCTAAAAAACTATCCGCTGTCATTGCGCGGAATGGTCCGCGAATAGGGGACCATTCATGGCGAAGCAACCCCAGTTTAAAATAGATTTCTAAGGCGGGTTCCAAAGAACCCGCCTTTTATGTTTTAGGACAACGTCATTCCTAAACTCAGTAAAACATTTTCATGAAGTTTCGGCCCGACTCCGAATTATTTTTCCCGAATCCATCCCTGGCCTATAATCAAACGACCCAATCCAACCAGGAGACGCCATGCGCACTAAAATTTTGGGTCTTGTCCTTTCCATCTTCTTTTTCCTCGGGGGAACGCCCGGGCCAGTGAGCGCGAAGAAAATGACGAAAACCTTCAAGAACCCCATCCTGACCGGTTTCCACCCCGACCCCAGCGTTTGCCGGGTGGGGAATGACTTTTACCTCGTTAATTCCACCTTCGAGTATTTCCCGGGCCTGCCCATCTACCACAGCCGCGATTTGGTGCATTGGAAGCAAATCGGGAACGCGCTCGACCGCCCCAGCCAATTGCCCTTGAAGGGCGCCACGGACGGCGGCGGGCTTTACGCCCCCACGATCCGATACCACAAGGGGACCTTCTACCTTACCTGCACCAACGTGAGCGGGAATGGAAATTTCATCGTCAAGGCCACCGACCCCGCGGGCCCCTGGTCGGAGCCTATTTGGATGAACGTCCCGGACATCGACGGGTCCATGTTCTTCGACGACGACGGCAAGGCTTATTTCACCAACCAAGGGGGCGGCGAAAAGGCGGGCATTAAGCAGTGCGAGTTCGACCCGGAAACCTGCCAAGCCCTCACGGACCCGCGGAATATTTATAACGATACGAACGAATCCTGGAACGAGGGACCCCACCTCTACAAGATCAAGGGTCTCTACTACCTCATGCTGGCCGAGGGGGGCACGGGGGACCAGCACGCGGAATTCATCGGCCGCTCCAAGTCCCCCTGGGGGCCCTTTGAGCCCTGTCCGCATAACCCCATCTTGACCGAGCGGGATGATCCCAAGAGCCCCATCCAGTGCACCGGCCACGCCGACCTATTCGACGCCCCCGATGGAAGCTGGTGGGTGGTGTTCCTCGGCACCCGCCCCCATAACGGGATGTCGGTATTGGGCCGGGAAACCTTCCTGGCGCCGGTTCATTGGACCAAGGACGGCTGGCCGGTCGTCGGCAAGGAGCATCATGTGGCCCTGGAGATGGAAGCGCCCAAACTAAAAGTCTTTCCCGTGGAGACGCCCCCGTCCAGGACCGAGTTCAACACCGCTACCTTGGGACCCGAGTGGATCCACGTCCGCAACTACGACCCGAAGAATTTTTCCCTGGAATCCCGGCCCGGTTACTTGAGGATCATGGCCGCCAAGGACAGCTTGGACCGCAAGTCCGAGGAGCCGGCCTTCGTGGGCCAGCGCCAACCCGACTTTCGATTAAGCGTCCGGACGTCCATGGAATTCGCGCCCGCCCAAGATGGCGAGGAAGCCGGGCTTTGCGTGAGAGCCAACGACGATAACCATTACGAGATCGCCGTCGGACGCTTTGGGGGGAAGACCCGGATTTTCGCGCGCAATCGGGTGAAGTGCCAGAGCTTCATCATCGCCCAGAAGCCCCTGGACTCAGGAAACGTTCAGCTGGAAATCTCCGGCACCGAGGATCAATACCAGTTCGCCTATTCCACCGACGGCAAGACCTGGACGACCCTGGCCGCCTCGCCTTCCGGCGATCTTTCCCGGGAAAAGGCCGGTGGTTTTACCGGCACGGCCATCGGGCTTTACGCCAGCGCCAACGGCAAGGAATCCCAAGCTTACGCCGACTTTAACTGGTTCGAGGTGCTCCCCGGCGTCGTTCCAGAGCAAATCTCCCTTTCCCCCCGCCCCACCCCGACCCCGTTGGTGGCCACGGATAGTTGGCGCATCCGTGCCGGGGGCACCGGTTTCCGGGATAAGAAAGGCCAGGAGTGGTCGGACGACGTCGGCTATTCCGAGGGGGAAACGGCCTTGACCTACCGGCCCATCGCGGGGTCGGATCAGGTGGAGCTTTACCAGACCGAACGGTGGGGGCAGAACTTCAGCTACACTTTGCCGGTCCCGCCGGGCAAATACCAGGTCCACCTGAGGTTTTGCGAGACCTATGTGCATAAGGAAGGGGAGAGGGTCTTCGACATCCTCATCAATGGGGTGAAGGTCCTGGCTAACTTTGACATCCTCAAGGAGGCCAAAGCCTTCGACACGGCCGTGGATAAGACCTTCAAGGATATCCAACCGGATTCCAAGGGGCAGGTCAACATCCAGTTCGTTTCCTCGGTCCAAAACGCGAAAGTCTGCTCGATAGAGGTAACCAAACAGAAGTAAAACGGTCCGGCCTTTGGCTTTTTGGACGGGCATTTCCTTGGCCCCGGCCGGGAAGCCTGTCTTATAATTGGACCCGCTCTAATCCATTTTGGGAGGAATTCATGCGCTGGAAGTCACTTGTTTCGCTCGCGGTGCTGATGCTGTTGATCGCCGGTTGCGGCAAGCACGGCGGCCCGGGCAAGATCAAGATCGGCCTGTCGCTCGATACCCTCAAGGAAGAGCGCTGGCAGCACGACCGGGACCTCTTCGTGGCCCGCTGCCAGGAACTGGGGGCCGAGGTGCTGGTGCAAGCCGCCAATTCCCAGGACGCCCTCCAGAACTCCCAAGCCGAGAACCTCCTGACCCAAGGCGTCAACGTGCTGGTGGTGGTGCCCCATAACGGCAAGAGCGCGGCCACCATGGTGGAATCGGCGCATAAATCCGGGGTGCCCGTTATCGCCTACGACCGGTTGATCAACGACTGCGACCTGGACCTCTATGTCTCCTTCGACAACGTGCGGGTGGGGGAACTGCAGGCGGATTACATCGTGAAGAAGGCCCCCAAGGGCAATTATGTGCTCATCGGAGGGGCGCCCACGGACAACAACGCCAAGCTTTTCCGCCAAGGGCAAATGAACGTCCTCCAGCCCTTGATCGCCAAGGGTGATATCAAGGTCGTCGCCGACCAATGGGCCGCCGATTGGCTGCCGGTGGAGGCCCTGAAGATCATGGAAAACGCCCTGACCAAGAACAACAACAAGGTGGACGCGGTGGTGGTTTCCAACGATGGCACGGCGGGGGGCGCCATCCAGGCCCTGGCGGAGCAGAAATTGGCGGGGAAGATTCCCGTCTCCGGCCAGGACGCGGACCTGGCGGCCTGCCAGCGCATCGTGGCGGGTACCCAGAGCATGACGGTCTATAAACCCATCAAGCAACTGGCCACCAAGGCCGCCGAGTTGGCGGTCGCGATGGCCAAGAAGGAACCATTCACCGACAAGACCACCGTCATTAACAACGGTAAGAAGGACGTGACCAGCATCCTCTTGACCCCCATCCAGGTGGACAAGGACAACTTGGACGCGACCGTCATCGCCGACGGTTACCAGAAAAAAGAAGACGTCTACAAGAAATAATATTTACCACAGAGGCACAGAGACACAGGGAAGAGCGGAATATTATTTTCTCCGTGGCTCTGTGTCTCTGTGGTGAAATCCATGCCGCTACTTGAACTCAAAAACATCACAAAAGATTTTCCGGGCGTGCGGGCACTGGACGGCGTATCTTTTGACTTGGAAAAGGGCGAGATCCATGCCCTCTGCGGCGAAAACGGCGCCGGCAAAAGCACCCTCATCAAGATCCTCTGCGGCTACCACCCCGCCGGCAGTTACGGCGGGGAAGTCCTCCTCGACGGCCAAACCCTCCATTTCAAAAACTTAAAAGCCTCGGAAGACAAAGGCATCGCCTTGATCGCCCAGGAACTGGCCCTGGTCCCTGAGCTTTCGGTCGCCGAAAACCTCCTCTTGGGCCGGGAACCGGTCAAGCACGGCTTCATCCAATGGGAAAAGGTGCGGGAGGAGGCCCAAAGGGCCCTGGACCTGGTGGGTTTGAGGGTGGACTTGGACCATCCGGTCAAGGAATTGGGCATTGGGCAACAACAGATGATCGAGATCGCCAAGGCCTTGTCCAAGAAGGCCGAAATCCTCGTGCTTGATGAGCCCACGGCGGCCCTCACCGAGGCCGACACGAAACGGTTGCTGGATTTCCTCCGGCGCCTCAAATCCCAGGGCGTCTCCTCCATATACATCAGCCACCGCCTTGAAGAGGTGGGTCAGATCGCCGACCGGGTGACGGTCCTTCGGGACGGCAAATCCATCGTGACCGAGCCCATGGCCCGGCTGACCCGGGAAAAAATCATTTCCCACATGGTGGGCCGTGAAGTGAAGAACCTTTATCCCCGCCCCCAAACCCAGGCCGGCCAAGCGCTTTTGGAGGTCAAGAATTTCAGCGTCGAGGATCCCGCCAACCCCGGCCGCTACGTGGTGCGTGACGTTTCTTTCGAGGTGCGCCAGGGTGAAGTGCTGGGTGTGGCGGGTTTGATGGGCGCGGGCCGGACGGCCCTTTTGAGTTCCCTGTTCGGGGCCCCCCGGGGCCGGGCGGAAGGGTCCTTGGCGCTCCAGGGGGTCTCCCGTCCCCTGTTTCACTCGCCCAAGGAAGCCATTCAAGCCGGGTTGGCCCTGGTCAGCGAGGACCGAAAGCGGTACGGCCTAGTCCTGGAAAGCTCGGTGGGGGAAAACCTGGTGCTGGCCTCCATGCGGCGCTTGGCCAAGGGCGGGTTCCTCAAGCGGGAAGCCATGGGCCGGGAGTGCGAGATCCAAGTCAAGTCCATGAGTATCAAGGCGCCCAGCCTGTCGGTATGGGCCAACAAACTCTCCGGCGGCAACCAGCAAAAGGTGGTGTTGGGGAAATGGCTCATGACCCAGCCCAAGATCCTCTTCCTGGACGAGCCGACCCGGGGCATTGACGTGGGGGCGAAAGCGGAAATCTACGATCTCATGGGAAAATTAGTGGCGCGAGGCATCGGCATTGTGCTGGTTTCCTCCGACCTGCCTGAGCTTTTGGGGTTGAGCCACCGTGTGCTTGTTTTAAATCAGGGTCGCCCTACGGCCTCGTTGAAATACCAGGAAGCCACTCCCGAGCGGGTCCTAGCCGCGGCGGCGTTGAATGCCTAAGGTTTTTTGAATTTTTTCCCTCTCCCCTTGCGGGAGAGGGTTGGGGTGAGGGGTGATGGCAGAAAAGACTTTAAAGAATCTCGCCAGAAAACTTAGACGCAGCCAGACCGAGGCCGAAAAGAAACTTTGGCGTTTTTTGCGCTCAAGGTAATTTCAGGGAGTTAAGTTCAGACGCCAACAGGAATTAGGCCCATATATTGTTGATTTTTGTTCATTTGAGAAAAAACTGATTATCGAATTGGATGGCAGCCAACATCAGAAAATGTTGGAAAAGGACACTGAACGAACTGAATACCTTCAACAATCTGGATACAAGGTGATTCGTCTTTGGGACAATGAGATGTTGGAGAATATTGACGGTGTTTTAGAATACATTCGACAAAACCTGAAGACATAACCACCCCTCACCCTACCCTCTCCCGCAAGGGGCGAGGGTTTTTGTTTTCAAAATTGGTTTTTTCTAGGAAAGCGGTTGAAATGAGAAACGTCTCAATCAAAAACCGGGAAAATAGTCTTTTTATAGTTTTTTCCTGGATCGCCGCCCTCGGCCTGTTTTGCCTGGGCATGTGGCAATTTCACAACACCGAGTTCTATTCCCATTTCGGGCTTGTTCCCGGTGGACGGGGTGACCCCCGCTTGGTTACGGCTTTGATGGAATATTTTCACCATTCCCTCCATGGACCTGGTTCCCTAGTTTCCCCCGCCTTTTACTATCCCGCCAAAGGTTGCATGGGTTACGCCGACGTCTTCCTAAGCTACGCGCTCTTCTATGACTGGCTGAGGAATGGGGGATGGGACGTTTTTACCTCACTTCAGATTTGTGTTTTTGTCACCGATATCCTGAACTATCTTTGCTGTTTCCTGTTCCTATGGAGGGGACTACGGCAGGGAGTCCTGGCCTCGGCTCTGGGCTCCTTTTTCTTCGCCTACAACGCGCCGAAGTTCAACCAGATTTCCCACGTCCAACTACAATGCCTCTTCTGGTTTCCACTGGTCCTGTGGTGTCTCGTGGAGTGGGCGGGGAAAAGACGGGGCATGAAGCCCTCCCACGCCTTCGGCTGGCTGTCCTTGGCGGGCTTGTTGTTCAACCTCCAGCTTTACTCGGCTTTTTATGTCTCCTGGTTTTTCGTTTTTTGGTCCTTCTTGTTTCTCCTGTTGGCGTTTCTTTTTTCCCCAACCCGTGAATTCCTTTGGAACCTTGTCCGGTGTTACCGCTTTCCCCTCATGGGAGGCGGTGGAGTTACCCTCGCGGGATTGATTCCGTTTTTAATTATTTACCTGCCGGTTATCCGGAATTTCGGGGGTAAAAATTACAGTGAAATCCTAATGATGCTGCCCGACGCCCATTCTTTCTTGTGGATGGGGCCCCGGCACGCCTGGTGGGGATGGCTTTGGGACAAGTGCCCGGCTATCCAGGCTTACCCGGTCGAGGGTGAAGTGCGGATGG
This sequence comes from bacterium, assembly GCA_035524855.1. Classification (GTDB taxonomy): domain Bacteria; phylum Oederibacteriota; class Muellerivitia; order Muellerivitales; family Muellerivitaceae; genus DATKOC01. The sequence goes on along the minus strand of DATKOC010000215.1, from coordinate 961 downwards.
GTTTTGGATTAGTCGTCCTGATCGCTTGGGCGGTTTTGACTGCCTTAGCGGTCAAGAGCATCCGCAAGAAGGGAAGCATGAGGGCGGATTTTCTGCCGCAAGGACTTCCGCTCCAATTCACAGCTTTGGTGGTTTTGGCTACCACCCTTTTTTATCTCCTGGCCTTTCAATTTCCGGGAGGCCATTCTCTCTGGCATCTGGTTTATTACCTTTTTCCTGGGGGACAAAGTATCCGGGCCGTTTCCCGTTGCGCGGTTTTTCTCGCCCTGCCCATGGCCATCGCTTTTACCATCGTCTTTCAGGCAGGGCTGAACAAAGTGATGGCTTTGAAAGACGGTTCTTCCAGGTGGCTGGGCTTGTTGATCCTCCTGTTCCCGGCTGGGCTGATGGCCTACGAACAGACGGCTTTTCCGCCCACGCCCGCATTCGATAAAATGTGGGAGCTCAACCGCCTGGAATACCTGAGCCAAAAGATCCCGGCGGGTACCAAGGCCTTTTACGCCGCCCTGGCTCCGGGCTTGCCTTACTCGGCCACGGATATCCAAATTGATGCCATGATGCTTAGTTCGGTTCGGGGCATTCCCACGCTCAATGGTTACAGCGGGGAAAATCCGTCGCAGTGGCAGCTTTATGTGGTGCGCAGCCCCAAATACGAGGAACATGTGCAGGAGTGGATTAAGTTGAAAGGAATCCAGGAGCCGGTTTTTCGCTTAGAAATTGACCACTAAAAGGCAAGGGGAAGGACGTAAATGGATAATCCGAAAACTAAATTGACCGTGCCCTGGCGGGCGCTGACCATGGTGGGGGCCTTGCTCCTCATTTGGGCCATTTTCACCGCCACGACCAACGGCATTTTCCTCGAGCCGCGCAACCTGTCCTTGCTCATGCGGCAGATGTCGGTGACCTCCATCCTCGCCATCTGCATGGTGCTGGTCATCGTGGCGGGGCAGATTGACCTTTC
>DATKOC010000214.1:0-10595 GCA_035524855.1 bacterium | reverse complement strand
ATTGGTTATAAATGCCCTGAAGGCCTTTCATTCGGCAAACGTAATATCTCAATAAATAAGCAAAGTCTTTTGGATTTTCCTTCGAAAATTTTATGTAACTGTTCATTTGAAATTTCTCCTTATTTACAGGTTAAAGTATTTCACGTTTTCTTAAATTAAATTTAATGGACTGAGAGAAAACCCTAGGAGAAAGGGATATAGATAGAATCACCGAAGGCAGTCGAGGCCACAGGAGAAGACTTTCTTTCAAAATTAGGATGACTTTAGTAGATTGAAATTATTTTAAGGTTCGGATATTTTCACCCAAAATTCGTCTTTTCTTTTATCCAATAAATTAATTGTTCTCTTTACAAGATTAATTGTCATCTCATATCCATCACGATACATGGTAAATGCTGCTACCAAACTACCTGGGTTTGTTGTCCAAACAGCCCCAATATTGCCTGCAACACGCTTGGGTGTTTTTGCGTCAACCACGTTTTTTGTAATATGTTCAAAACAATTTTTCAAATGAGACGGAAGGCTTGTAATAGTCGGCTCTCCTTTATCCTTAAGCATCCATAGTTGATTTAAACTATCTTCTGATAATTGATAGTTTTCCCAAGATGCTTTTGGTAATGCAGAAGGAACAAGCGCTACATCGTTTTTAAGATTTTTTAAATCATCTTGAAGAATGTTTAAGCCTGTTTCCAATTCTTCGAGATAGATACTTAAAATCGCAATGGCATTCAAGCAATAACGCCTTTTTTCACTTCGTGTTTTCAATAAAGCTCCGAGGTATAGGGTGAAAATAGCACCCAATAATGCTCCCAAAAACGGAAAGTAATATTTAACTTCGTCCATAAGCGAGACCTTTCCTGAAAATTCGACTCAATTATGAATTAAACATGCCCAACTTTCAGCCATTTCTTCCTAGTGTTTAATGCTTTGGGGCAAAGCCAAATGAGAAGGGAACACCCAGATCAGTCCAGGTACTGGCACTTTGGGGATTAACACCGTTGGGGAGAAAAGCTGCCGTGCAGAGGATCGGAGGGGAGGCCACTCCTTCGCCAAGCGTCGCCGCCGCTCGGCTACGGCGGGCGAGGGGGAAGGCTTTACCACCATTGCTAACTTTTAAACCCCGTTGAAAGTATATTCACGTAATATTGAACCCGGTATTCATCCGCTCAAGGGTCCGAGGCGCTGAAAATCATGGAGGAAAAAATGTTGAAATGCCGGGTGCTTATCTTAACGGGGCTTTTCATGGTGGGTGTTGGCATGGTTGAAACAACGATGGCCGATTCGATGGGCAAACCGGTTTACGATAGTCCGCGGGAAGTCCAGCCACTGGTAAAGGGGGAAAGCATTCCCAACGGTGAGCTGACGACCCTGAAGGGGAAAAAGGTGGAACTCAAAACCCTTGTTTCCCAAAAACCCTCCATCCTTATTTTTTACCGGGGGGGCTGGTGCCCCTACTGCAACCTGCAAATGGGCCAATTGGTAAAAATCGAGCCCGATTTGATGAAGATGGGGTATCAGTTATTGGCCATTACGCCGGACAAGCCCGGAAGCTTGCGCGAAAGTTTGAAGAAACACGGGATTAACTACACTTTGCTTTCCGACCGGACCATGGGATTGACCCGCCAATTCGGCCTGGCTTACCGCTTGGACCCTCAAACGTTGGAAAAAATGAAGGGCTTCGGAGTCGACCTTGAGAAATCCACGGGCAATGCCCTCCACGAGTTGCCGGTCCCGGCGGCCTTCGTGGTGGATACCAAGGGCACCATTCATTTTGTTTATTACAACGCGGACATCAAGGTCAGGGTCAACCCGGATGATTTAATGAAGGCGGCCAAGGAGGCCCTGAAATGAAAATCATCAAGGGTGATTCGAGTTTCGCTTAACCCGCGCGTGGTGGGCAAATTAAAAGGGGACTCAAAGACCCATGCGAAAACGGTTCAGGCTTTTTATTTTGGCTTTTTTAGCCGCCACCCTTCCGGCTTGGGCGGGGCCGCCCTTCCTCACCGACGACCCGGAACCGGTGGATTACCGGCATTTCGAGTTTTATATTTTCCAAACCTTGAACGCGGTGGGCGGAAACGACACGGTCCAGGGACCCGCCTTGGAATTCAACTGGGGGGCCCTGCCGGAGGTCCAGCTTCATGTGATCGCCTCGCTCACCGGCATTTCCGGCGGCGGCTTCGGCACCTACGGTTTGGGCGACAGCGAGTTGGGGGTTAAATTCCGCTTCGTGGACGAAACCCCCGGGTTCCCCCAGGTGGGGATTTTTCCCATGGCCGAAATCCCGACCGGTGACGTTTCGAGGGGTTTGGGGAACGGGCTCACGTGGTATAAGTTCCCCCTTTGGATCCAAAAAAGCTGGGGGCCTTGGACCACCTATGGCGGGGGCGGCTATGCCCTGAACGCGGCCGCCGGCACGCGCGATTATCCTTTCGGCGGGTGGCTGATTCAAAGGGACCTGGGCGGCCAGTGGACCCTGGGAGGGGAGCTTTTCGCCCAGGGCCAGGACACGGATGCCGACCAAGGGTTCTTCCTCGTGAACGTGGGCGGCCAGTTCAATTTCTCCCCGGGCTTCAGCCTCCTATTTTCCGGCGGCCACTCCCTGGTGGGTCAGGATGTCACCGTTGAGTATTTCGCGCTTTATTGGACCTGGGGGCCGGAGGAAAAGAGGGACAAGTAGCCGTCTCCGGGTTCATGATGGAGAAAAGCGGCCGTTCCGGGAATCGTTGAATGAAGGCAAGCCCCGGGGCTTCGTTACAATGCGGGCAGTCGAGCTTCAAACGTAAAACTTTCTTAGAGCTTCCAACAAATATCAAGATTGAACCACAGAGTACTCATGCTGCTTTTCAAATAAACATTATTGTTTGCAGCATAGTCCCGGAAAGGTTGGCCCAGAGGGCCAACCAGGGACAGAGTACACAGGGGAAGGCAGAAGAAATTTGTTTAAAGTCAGCGCATTGAAATCCACGGGCTTGCCCGTGGATGAAAGCGGACCGGGCAGTCAGAAAGACCTAATCTCTGCCAGTTGTTTATAAAGCATATTGAATATTGTCATCGAGAATTCCCTGACAACCTTGCCGGTATTGAAGTCACGGCATTCGACGGTTTTCTTCCCTTGATTCGTCCAAAGAAGCCATTTGCCTTTGTTCCCCAAGGCTAAAAACCTCTCTGGGCCATTTCTTTCCCAAATTTTATCCCCATGCTCATCCAACAATCTAAAGTTCGACCCGGAGGGGCCTGTTCCCTGATTCCCGACCAGGAGATCTTTCCCGTCGCAGGATAGCGCCATCCCCTGGAAACCCGCGGCCAGTTTAAATCTTTTGGTTGTCTTATGATTCAAGTCGTAAACCAGAGTCGTAACGAGTCCGGATTTTGACCTCATCGGATTTTCATAAGCGATGAAATTGCCGTCAAATGATACGGCCCGTGGAAGGACTTTTTTATCCAGGAGCACATCTCCTTTCTTCGAATAAACCCTAAGTTCCACGATATTGGCGTCCCCTAATTTTAAAAACGACCTTCCCGTTTCCTGAATAACAACGGCTTTTAACATTGGGTAGGGTTCGATGCGGGTCCACAATTCTTTTGATCCTTTTACAAAAATTATGGAGATTTTTTTGGGTTCTTTTTGGTCAGCTGGATATACCGTTCGCATTTCCACGGCATATTGGGGAGTTGGGGTCTGTTTTGCGGGAGGGAAGGGAACGTCTGAATAACAAGTATTCGGAAAAGGCCCGAGGGCCCCAAACCCAAAACCAGCCAGGAAGAAGATGACCAGCTTCGGCCTGATCTTGAAACCCATGGTATATCCCTAGCGCTCCGGCGGTTTACCAATCAATTTTAGGAACCGTGACCTTATCCGCCATCATCCGATAAAGGGTCCAACTCGATTCCTTTATTTGCGACCCAACGGAGATTGTCCCAAAGACCGTAATCGGCGTATCCATCATGGCCTCCGCGGATTTGCCTTTCACCATCTCGACATACATCCATTCGTTCATCCGCAGCGTTATTCCATAACAACAGGTGGCTTGGCTTCTTGCCAGGATGAAGGAAGTTGTTTTATCTCCCGCGTCGTTCAAAGCCAACGGCATCATGAAACCCACGACCGCCACCTTGGCCCCGTCCAGGCTTCGGATGAAATTTGGAATAGGATATTTTTCTTTTTTTGAACCGGAAGCTGAATGAGATTTCCCTAAGTCGTCAATATCGGGAGTTGGGCATGGAAAATGGGCGAGAGTGGTCCAGGGTACGAAGGGATGGTTTTCCAAGAGGGAATAAACCGTAACCGCGCTCCCTTTGAATTCATTGGACGCCGGGTCCGAGGCGGGAACGGTGGATTGGGTCGCCGCCGCCGAATCGGAGCCCGCCGGATGCAGAGGGATAATAGGGAGGAGTGAAAGGGCGGTGAGCGCAAGTAAAAATCGAATCCAGATTTGACTTCTTGGTGAATCGATGCCGGTTTCCTTTTTGGGCCCCCGCTCAGTGTGCCCCATTGATGGAAATTCACGATGACTTAGAACTACTAACAAAAACCCTCTTAACCACCAAGGTCACCAAGTACACCAAGAACACCGAAAGTCAAAAACGGATTAAAATATTGTCGAACCAATCAGATTTTATGTCCTTCTTGGTGAACTTGTGCCGATTTACCTTATAGATGTCAACGAAATCGGTACTATACCGACCTCCTTAACTCCTTTATGGAAGGTCGGCATGGTGCCCTTGGTGGTTCAAATTGCCTTCGTTTTGATTTTTGTTAGGTTGACTCTTAAAACCACCCCTTCTTTTTGGGGCCCTCCACCTTGTCCACCACAAGGCGGTACAGAGTGGGCATGCTTGGGTCGCTGAGGGCGCCGTCAATGGTCAAGGTTCCGTAAACCGTCAGGGGCACATCCATCTCGTCTTCCACTTTTTTGGCCGTTGGGGGGACGGTCGCGTAAATCCAGTCATTGGGCCGCGGCGAGGCCCCGTAACAGCAGGTCATCTGGTTCTTGGCCAAGACAAAGGTGGAGACGATGAATTTCTCGTCCTCGTCGACAGGGATCATGAACCCGGTCACCGCGATCTTATGGCCGTTATAAGCCAGGACTTTCTCGGGAACTTTGCTCTTTTTTTTGTTCCGCTCCGCCGTTCCGTTTTCGATGTCTTCCAACGGGTCCCAAAAATAAAAACCCGATAGAAGGTTGAAAGAAACCGCCTCGTAATCGCCTGTGTCTTGGGGCGCGCCGGGGACATAAATGGTGGGGGAAGCCGAAAGGGCGGGGGAGGTCTGGTTGAGGCCCATCGCCTGTTTAGATGCGGCCTTGGATTGAAAAACCTTGTTAAAACCGGTCTGTTTTTTTTGGTCCATGACTTTAATCAGCGCCACTGTTGCCACAAGCCAAAGGACCGTAATGACGATCAGCGACCAGGGCCAGTATTTCTTCGAGGCTATCTCCGGATTCCTTAGGACAGCCGATCTTTCAAGCATTCTTCTTTCCTGCCTATTCATAAGCCCCCCCTCATTGAAACCAAACCTTCTTCTTCCCGGCGACAATGACCTTTTCCCCCTTCATCCGGTAAAAACTCCAGCCTGAATCGGGGCTAAAAACTTCCCCGACCTCCAGGGTTCCCACGACCACCACGGGGGTGTCCATTTCCAATTCCGCCTTCTTCCCCTTCTCCATCCGGACGCTCACCCATTCGTTCAGGCCCGGCGCAACACCGTAGCAACAGGTCATCTGGTTGCGGGCCAAAATAAAATAGGTGCACTCATCCCCCTCCCCATCCTGATCCATGGGAATCATGAAACCGGGAATGGCCACCTTGGCCCCGTTCAAACTCAATACCGAATCAGGAAAACCGGGTTTCTTCCTTTTGGATTTCTTGGGGGCATCCATGCCGCCGTCCTCATCCGGGTAGTCGTAATTGAAAGAAGCCAAGCGGCTGAAATCCACCAGGGGCTTCCCGTCCAAGTCCTTTGGTTTGACATTGACAATAGGGTCCTTGATTCGGCTGAGCGACTGCATTTTGTTATCGTTGGCCACCCCCGACCCCTCAGCGGCGGACGAAGCGGTATTGGTGGGTGTCGAGTATGCGCGGTAGCCCTGACCGAAAAAGCGTTCAGCGGAGAAAAAGACTCCGCCAAAAAGGAGAAGGCCCAGGATGGCAGGTCCGTAAAATTTCTCTTTTTTAAAGGTGGTTCGCATTTCGTTTCTATCCTTTCTTCTTAAAACCAACCCTTTTTGGGCAATTCAACATTATCGGAAACCATCCGGTAGAGGCTCCAACCCAAGTTTACCTTGTCGTACTTTTTGCCCACGCTTAGAATGCCGGAAACCGTGATGGGAACATCCATGGCCCACTTGGTGTTTTTCCCCTTTTCCATCTCCACATAAATCCATTGGTTGAGTTGCGGCGCTATTCCGTAACAACAGGTCATTTGGCTTTGGGCAAGAATGAAGGTCAGCACCTTGTCCTTTTCCGTCAGCAGGGGGATCATAAAGCCGACCATCTCCACCTTTTGTCCGTCCAAAGCCTGAATGAACGCGGGAATCTCATTCTTCTTTTTCACCGGGATTTTCGTCGGTTCAAAAGGGTCGGTATTCAAATCATTGCCCGACGGAATGACTTCCTCCATGGAGGTTTCATCAACCGTGAACGAGCTTAAGGATCCAAAATCAACCATCCAATGATCTCCTCTTCGGGAGAAAGAGGTTTTGGATTGGTGGATATTTCCCCCCGGACTTTGGCCGGGCTTTCTATTAACGCTGTGGATATCCACCGCCATTTGATCCATGAATGGTTGAAAGCCGGGAAGCGTAATGAGATAAAGGATTGAGGCCGCCCAAACCACCCCCAGCCCGATTAAAGTAAAGGGATACCAACTCTTCTTATTCATCGATTTTTTTCATCCTTTTACTTTTTCGGCGGAATTTGGAAAGCGAGGTTTTTGAAAACATTGCCATTGATGTTCACCGACACCAGGGCGCCTTGTAATTGGGAAAGCCCCTTTAACGAAGGGTCCGTCAGGGCGTAGGAGGATGTCTCCCCGAGTTTTTCCCCGCTCAAGGGGCTGACCACCGCCTTCAGCTTTAAAATCCGGAATGGTTTCACCAAACGAACGAGGATCGCGGGTTGTTTCAGCGGAACGACTTCTTCCGCTTCCCCATCCAGGATGTAAGCCGATAGGGTCCCTTGAGCGGAATCGTAAACCAGTTCCACATGGGCGAAATCGTCCCCCGCATCCACCAACAGGCCCCCATGGGGGGCCTGGGGCTCAAAGCCGGCCTTGGGGGTGGGCGATGGAACCGCCCCACCCTCGCCCGCTTGGGAAAAACTGTTATAGCCTCCGGCGATAAAGCCGATGACGAAGACGGCAAAAACCCAAAAGGCGCAACGGTATGGTTTCATCAATGATTACCTCCAGAATGAACCTTTATGAATGAGGTTCCAAGTTTCCGGCTACGTCCGTGGAGTAGGCCTGGTAAGCGGGTAGGACCCCGGCCAAAGCTCCCAATAGGACCATTCCGATGGGGACGGCTATCAGCGCCGGATGAAAGAAGAAGGGGTCGACGACGACTCCGGTTTGGGCACGAACCAACCCCGCCGCCAGGAAAAACAAAAGGCCGTAAACCAGGTAACCTCCCATGGCCCCCAAGGCCGCGATGGAGGCGGCTTCGGTTACCACCGAGGCGAACACCGTGCGGCGTTTGGCCCCTAAGGCCCGAAGGATGGCGAATTCCCGGCGTCTCTCCCTCATCGTGTTGTGGAGGGCGGCCAGGATCGAGCAGGCTGCGACGACCATGACCAAGTAGGCCACGAGCGCCAAAATCCGGCTCATCCAGCCCAGACGGTTGAAAAGGTCGGCCATGACCCGTCCGATGGGCCAAGCCAGGGTCGCCACCTTGCCCTGCTTGTTAATGGTGTAATCCAGGTTGAACCCTGCCTGTGGGTCCCTCAGCTTCAGGAGGACGGAACTAAGTTCCTTGTCCTCATCCGGAATGGGCTGGTCCGCTTTAGGAACAAAATCCTTGCCCGCTCCCCGCAGGACATGGCCCTTGATCCGATAGAAGCCCTCGAGAGGAATGAAGATGACCCGGTCAATTGGCGTATTGGAAGGTTTCAGGACGCCCACCACCTGGTAGACCTCCTCGTGCTGCATGCTGGGGTCGAAAGCCAGACCATGATAAGGCCGGAAGGTACTACCAACCTTGAGCCCGGCTTGCCTCGCTACGATTGAACCCACCACCGCTTCCCGGTTTTCCTCGTTGAACCATTGCCCGCCTTCCTGCAGTTGCAGGGGCTTACCTGAGGAATCGCGCAATTCATCCCGGACCGCCAGGGTTGTTCCCAATATCCGAAAACCGAAGTAATTGTCCCCCACGGCATAGGGCACCGCCTCCGAAACCCGTGGGTCCGCCTTGATCGTTTCATAAAGGCTCCAAGGAATATTGCCGGGCGAGGTTTCCAATTGGAACACGGCGTTCAGGACCAACTGGAGTTGGCTTCCCCGGGCGCCCAAAACGGCGTCAAAACCGCCCGCTCCGCCCATGAAGGCCGCGCGGGTCTGCGCGGCCAAACCAAAGACGGACAAGGTCAGACCCACCGCCAAGGCCGCCGAAAAGGCAGTGACGATGGTGGACATGGCATGCCGCCGTAAACTATGCCCGGCAAGGAATATTAAGGTGTTCATGACTTCACCTCCTGGCGCGCGTGAAGCGCACGGTTCAGGCGGTCGAAATGCTGGACATGTTGGAAGTTGGACAAGACTTCCCGGTCATGGCTCACCACCAACAACGCCGCGCCGAATTCACGGCAAACCTCACGCATGAGATTGACGGCTTCCCGGCCCCGGATATGGTCCAAGTGGGCCGTAGGCTCGTCCGCCATCACCAGCCGCGGCCGGTTGGCCAAGGCCCGCGCTACGGCCACCCGTTGTTGCTGGCCCATGGAAAGCTGGCGGGGATAATGGTGGAGCCTTTCCGAAAGGCCCATCCGTTTTAACAGCGAAACGGCCCTTTCGGGATCAACTCCTGTCCCGAAACGCATGGCCAATTCCACGTTTTCAAGGGCAGTCATCCCTTGCAGGAGGTTGAAATTTTGAAAAACGTACCCTAAAAGGTGGGAACGCAGTCCGTCGCGCCCGGCTTCCGGAAGAAGGTCCATCCTTTTTCCATCGAGGCTGATTTGACCGCTATCGGGTTTCAAGACGCCTGAAATGAGGTGTAAAAAGGTCGTCTTGCCCGATCCGCTCTCCCCAGCCAGCGCCATTTCGTTTCCCGAGTTCAAATAAAAATGGTCCACATCCACGATCAGGCGGGAACCGCCCTCGACCGACGGAAATGATTTTTTAAGCTTGGCGACTTCCAGGATTTTCATTCTTTCCTCCTTTTTTAAGCGTTCCTTGCCCAATCTCTTATTCCAGTAAACGCAATAGCACCATTAAGAGGATGCCCAATGAAATTCCCGCCAACTGGGCCATCGATCCTGAAAGACTATTGTCCTTATGAAGCTCAGGCACCAAATCACAAGCGGCAATATAGATGAACCCTCCCGCCGCGAAAGGAAGCATGGTCGCCACGAAGTTGACGGCCATAGCCCCCACCCAAAGGGCGGCAGCCGTTCCCACAATGGCAGTGAGCGCGCTTAGGAAATTAAGGATCAGCGCCTTTTTGGGACTGAATCCGGCGTGAACCAGAACGCCGAAATCACTGATCTCATGTGGTATCTCATGCATGGCCACCGCCATGGTCGTGGCAATGCCGATCCGGGTCCCGGCTAAAAAAGAGGCCCCGATTAAAACCCCATCCACGAAGTTGTGCATTCCGGTAGCGACCAGATTCATGTACCCAACGGGGTGGATTTGGCTGCCGGAATCCGATTTCAGGTGATCCCATTTCAGTATTTTTTCCTGGATGAAAAACAAGAGTATTCCTGCAAGAACCAAAAGGGATATGGTCAACTCATGGTTGGCTTTGTTTCCGTAGGATTCGGGTAATAGATGAAGAAACGCGTCCCCTAAAAGGCCCCCGACACCCAAACTGACCAGTACAAGAAGCGACCGTTGTAATAACGATTCGCCCATCAGAAGTGAAAAAGCCCCCAAAAAGGAAAGGGAACTGACGAATCCCACGCTTCCCAAGGACTGCCAAACCGTTGAAGAGGACATCCGCATTCTCCCTTTAATAAACCTCAAATAAAATTCGAAGCCTTGTTTTTGAATCGATTGGCACCTTGTCTTGGGCCGCCGGTTTGAACTGCCATTTGGAGGCGCATTTCAGGGCGATGGCGTCCAACTCGTCATTGCCGCTGGACTCCAACAGCCTTGGAGTGACGGCGGCCTGGGCCGTGATGAGAAATTCGATGACGACGCTGGTCTTGAGATTCTGGTCCCGCAGGTAGGCCGGGATAACCGGGGCCGGGGCGTAAACGGCCACCGGGCCGTGGGTGGGCCCCAAGGCGGGGCCCGCGTCCACCTGGTTTTGCTCGGGGGCCTTCGGCGGTTCTTTTTTCTCGATTTTTTTCTTGTGGCTTTGCTTCCGGCTGAAGACCACCTCATCCTCGTCCTTCGTAGCCTCCGCCCCAGTCAAATGAGCGTTGGCAGGCAACTG
>DATKOC010000213.1:0-11004 GCA_035524855.1 bacterium | reverse complement strand
ATCCCTTGGCCCTTTCCCTCGCGGTGGAGGGGCGCTACGCCGATCCGGATAGGGCATTGAACGATGACGGTGACGCCATCGAAAACGTGTCAAATACGGGCGGAACGTTGATCGACGCCACCCCGGGGATCTGGTGGAACGTCAGCGGCGACTCGACCCTCTACGCCAAGGTGCAAATTCCGTTTTATACGAACCTGAACGGCGTCCAGGAAGTGGGCCCGACTTACGTCTTTGGCACCCAGTTCCTCATCCATTAATCATCCGTTTTTTGGAAAGCCACCCGGAGAAATCTCCGGGTGGCTTTCCTTTTTCGGTCAATTTCCCTAAAATCATCCCTCCTCAAACGAATCACCTGGGAAAGTCATGTTCGAGCAACTCACGGAAAAAATCCAAAAAGTCTTCAAGGACCTGCGGGGCCACGGAAAGCTGTCCGAGGAAAACATCCAGGCCGCGCTTCAACAGGTCCGGTTGGCCCTCCTGGACGCCGACGTCAACGTGGAGACCACCAAGCTTTTCCTGGAAAGGGTCAAAACCAAGGCCCTGGGCAAGGAAGTGGCTTTGAGCCTCACGCCTGGCCAGGTGATGGTGAAGATCGTTCACGAGGAATTGATCGCCCTCCTCACCCCCACGGACCGCAACGCAAACAAGCTGAGGTTCGCGCCCGCTCCTCCGACCCTCATCCTCCTGGCGGGTTTACAAGGCACCGGTAAGACCACTACGGCCGCCAAGCTGGCGCTGTGGCTCAAGAAGGATGGCCGCAAACCTGGATTGGTGGCGGCCGACCTGGTGCGCCCCGCCGCCATTGAGCAACTATCCGTCCTGGCGAAAGAGATCGATGTCCCCTTCTTCCGGCCCGAGGGAAGCGAAACAGCCTTGGATGTTTGCCAGAGGGCGGTAAAAACTTGTCTTCAAAACAACGCCAACATCCTCATCCTGGACACCGCCGGACGCCTGCAGATTGACGAGGAGATGATGAACGAGATCGCCCAAATCCAACAAAAACTTAAACCCACCAACATCATGTTGGTGGTGGACGCCATGACCGGACAGAATGCCGTGAACGTGGCCACCGCTTTCCACGCCCGGTTGCCCTTGACCGGATTGGTCCTCACCAAAGCCGATGGCGACGCCCGCGGCGGGGCGATTTTTTCCATCACTTCCGTCACCGGTGTTCCCATCCAATTCGTGGGTGTCAGCGAGAAAATGGAGGGCCTGGAACCCTTTTATCCCGACCGCATGGCTTCCCGGATCCTGGGGATGGGGGACATGTTGACCTTGATCGAGAAGGCGGAGGAGGTGGCCAAGCAGGCCGCTTTCGACCGTCAGAAGGCCGCCAAGGGTTCCGATTTCAACCTGGATCACTTGCTCGACCAGATCCGGTCATTGAAAAAAATGGGCTCCATGGAGGAAATGATCGCCATGTTACCCGGTGACCACGCTCAAAAAAAGCAAATGGCCGCGAACGCACCAGATGAAAAAAAGATCAAGCGCATGGAAGCCATCCTACTGTCCATGACGCTCAAAGAGCGGAAATTCCCACAGCTTTTGGACGGTTCCCGTAAAAGGCGCATCGCCCAGGGGAGCGGTACCACCGCCAATGAGATCAATACCCTCTTGGGCCAGTACGACATGATGCGCAAGATGATGAAAAAGGGCGGCGCGATGGGCAAGGTTATGAACAGGATGGGCGGTGCCGGATTCCCACCAGGGGGATTCCCGGGGGGCATGCCACCGGGCTTCCCCCGGTAAAAAGCTCCCGTTGCTTTCGGCGATGCTTATCTATCCGAACGGTAATTTTCTTCTTCAACAACCGATGATTTACCTAGGGCAAATTGGTTCCCAAGCTCGTTGACCTTTGAAAAGCATCAGGGATACAATGACCTTCCATTCTTTTTCCACTAAATTTTTCAAGGTTAAACGGCGTTACCCATGGGACTATTCGGCAGCAAGGATGACAAAAAGAAGGAATTAGTCGAGTCCGCCCAAAAGCTGGCCGAACAAGGCGATTCTCCCAAGGCTCTGAAGGAAATCCAAAAAGCCCTTGAGATCGACCCCAATTACAAGGAAGCCCATACCGCGATGGGCTTCATCTATTCCGACTTGGGCCAATATGACGACGCGGTGCAGGTTTTCAGGAAGGTCATTTCCATCGACAACAATTCTCCCGAGGCCTGGAACAACCTGGGGTTGACCTACGCCCGCTGTGAGAAATACAAGGAAGCCATCAAGACCTTCGAGGACGCCATCTCCCGAAACCCCAAGGTCGCCACCTTCTACAACAATTTAGGGAATGTTTATTACGAGCTGGGCCAATTCCAGCAGGCCATGCAGGTTTTCCAAACCGCGGTCGAGCTCGACCCCTCTTATTCCGAGTCCTATCACCGTTTAGGAATTGACAAGGACACCGCTGGCAACCTGGACATCGCTCTCAAGCGCCTGGAGGAATCGGCCAAGACGGGAAAAAACAAGGCGAAAGTGGCCTATGACATGGGCACCCTTTTCGCGAAACAAGAGCTGTTGGAAAAGGCAATCAAATCCTTCCAAGATGCCACCCGCTTGGATCCCCGCTTCGAGGCAGCCTATATGTCCATGGGCTTCGCCTACGAGCGCAAGGGGGACTTGCAAAAAGCCTTGGAAACCTTCAGCCAGGTCATCACCCTCAATCCCCAAAGCGCCAAGGTCCACAACACAGTGGGCCTCATCTACGACAAACTCAAGCTCTATAAGCAGGCCATCAACGAATACCGGATCGCCATTAAACTGGAACCCAGCTATTCCAACGCCCATTTCATCCTGGGCCAGGTTTACGAGAACAAGGGTGTCGTGGAAAAAGCCGTGGGAGAATATGAAAAGTTTGTTCGCATCCACGAGACGGGCGCCATGGTGGATGAGGCTAAGACCCGATTAGCCAAACTCAAGAACATATCGTTGGAAGAAGTGGACCATCTTCTGAACCTGAAAAAACAGGACGCCCCCCTCACCCCATCGGGAGCAGAAAAAGAAACCCCATCCACGGAAGCGGGCTCAACGCCAGCCGCCACAGTTGAAAAGGGAGGGGTGAAGCTGACCGATCCCAAAGAGTATCTAAAACAGGTCCTCGCCAAGGCCAAGGCCGCCAAAAACCCCCAACCCGCGGCCCCCGCCGCAACTCTATCCCCGGCCAAACAGGAGAGCCCCACCACTAAAACGGAGTCCCCCACCATTGCCGAAAAGAAGGAACCCACTCTCGCGGCAGCTCCCAAAACCACCGAGCCTGCGGCGTCAGCCGTTCCTCCCATTTCGTCACCCGCACCGGAAGCTCCCAAGATCGCGGTAACCCCAGCGCCTCCCAAGGACGAGCATTTAGATTTCGGTCATATCACCAATCCTATTTCAGTATCCGTGGGGCCCACGCCTGCCGTGCCACCCCAACCCGTGACCACGGAAGCGGAAGTGACCCCCCAAGCCACCCCGGAATCTTCGGCGGTCCAGTCTGAGGAGTCTCATGCCCATGATGCCAGTGAGGAACCCGTGGATTCCGCGATCCCGGTATATCATCCCGACCAACCCTTGCCCGCTTCGGCCTTGGACGGGTACGTCTTGGACGAGGAGGAAGTACTCAACGCGATCGTGCAAGTGGACACACAGAGCGTGGAGCAGGAATCCCAGGTGCTGGAAGCCGTGGAAGCCATTAGCACGGCTCATGGAAGTGGCGATGAGTTGCTGGAGGATTCACCTCAAGCCCCTCCGACTCCCGTTCCCATGGCGGCGAAGCCATCCGAGCCAAAACCCGTTACGCCCGCAACCCCGGCCTCCCCGCTTCCGGGCACTCAGACCAAAAAGTCCACAATCAAGCACGGCTTTTTTTGACGAACTCGTCGGACCCATCGCCTGTTTTTCCCTTGCGTCTTAAGGAAAGAACCTTAGAATTATCCTCCAGCCCGAAATAGCAAGGAGTCTCTCATGCCCGACGTCAGCTACCTGTCCAAATACCAGCCCTTCAAATCGTTCGATGGGAACGACTTGGAAGCTTTGGGCTCCGTGGGTGAAGAAAAAGTGGTCAAGAAAGACGACTTAGTATTCGACGAGGATTCCAAGGGCGACAGCATGTACGTTTTGAAGTCGGGAGCGGTCAAAATCTTGAAAAAGGTGAAGAACCAGGAAAACACGATCGCGGTGTTGAATCCGGGCGAGTTTTTTGGGGAAATGGCTCTTCTGGACGGACTTCCCCGCTCGGCAGCGGTACGAGCCACCGGGGACTGCGAGCTTTTCATGGTCTCCCTGGATGGCTACCAAAAACTCCGCAAGGAAAAACCCCACACCGCCTTGAAGTTGATGGATATCATCATTAAGGTCCTTTCAAACCGCCTGCGGCAGGCGAATAAGAACCTTGAAGTTATCAGTTTCTGGATTGAGTAACAAGGCGGGTCGCACCTCAAGGTTGGCGACATCTAACGGATAAATCCTAAAAAAATAAAAGGCCAAATCCTTCGGGTTTTGGCCTTTGCTTATAGAGCCTAAATGTTTATGCCTGCGAACTGTGAACTGCCGTTAATAAAAAAGCCCCGGATGGGGATCCGAGGCTTCAAGAGGGGGGGATCCCCTCAGTGCCCAGCGGTGAAGCCGGAACACTTTCGGTCAATTATTGGCGCTTTGCTGCTTGGCTTGTTCCTCTTCCCATTGTTTCCGACGGGCTTCCCTCGCCTCATCGGACTGCATCGCCGCCACGATATTGCCAATACGGGCCTGGATATTCTGAAGGGCGCGGTCGCGGCCGCCCCCGAAATCAGGTACCATCACCTCCCCGAAATTATTAACGTGGCTTTTCGCATAGACCTTTCCATGTTTCTCGAAAATCTCGACCTCAAAATCCTTCTCATGGATGTTGACCTTGACTTTTTCGGCGGATGAGGACATGGCGCACCTTTTAAGGGAATTGGGACTGCGAAGGCCGATATCTTAGCTACCAATACCTTCTTTTGCAACATAAACCCCTGCCGCCGGAACCCTATTCCCTTGAATAATTCCAGCTCCATGGTTATATACTCTAAAATTTGTCCAATAAGTTATCCACAAACCTCGGGGAACCGCCATGCTGGCTAACATTAAAAGCTCCGCACTTTTGGGGATTGATGCTTACCCCGTTGAGGTGGAAGTGGATATAGCCCCGGGGCTTCCCACTTTTCAAACGGTTGGGCTTCCGGATGCCGCCGTCAAGGAATCGAAGGACCGGGTCAAAAGCGCGGTCACCAATTCCCAATTCACATTCCCCATCCAGCGGATTACGGTTAACCTGGCTCCAGCCGATACTAAAAAAGAAGGTCCTTCCTTTGATCTTCCCATGGCCGTGGGAATCCTTGTCGCTTCCGGTAAACTTCCGCAAAAGGCGGCGGAAGACTTTTGGATGGCGGGCGAACTGTCCTTGGATGGAAAAGTCCGGCCCATTCGCGGCGCATTGCCCATTTCCCTCGCCGCCCGAGAAGCAAAAGTAAAAGGTTTGCTGGTCCCCCCTGAAAACGCGAAGGAGGCGGCCGTAGTCCAGGAAGTTCCGGTCTTCGCGGTGAAAAATCTCAGGGAAACTTATGAATTTTTAAGCGGCACCAAAGAATTGAAATCGGTTCAAATCAATATCGAGGAGGAATTCCGGCACCATTCAATTTATAAAGTGGATTTTTCCGAGGTCAAGGGACAGGAAAATGCCAAGCGAGCCTTGGAAATAGGCGCTGCGGGAGGGCACAACATTTTGCTGGTAGGCCCCCCCGGATCCGGGAAGACGATGCTCACGAAACGCCTCCCCACCATCCTTCCACCACTTTCACTGGAAGAGGCGATTCAAAGTACCAAAATTCACTCCATCGCCGGAACCCTGGGAAAGCGAAAAGCGCTCATGGCCACTAGGCCTTTCCGTTCCCCCCATCATACCATTTCCGACGCTGGTCTTATTGGCGGCGGCACTATTCCCAAACCCGGCGAAGTCAGCCTATCCCATAATGGCGTACTCTTCTTGGATGAATTTCCCGAGTTTAAC
Organism: bacterium; assembly: GCA_035524855.1. Lineage (GTDB taxonomy): Bacteria > Oederibacteriota > Muellerivitia > Muellerivitales > Muellerivitaceae > DATKOC01. The sequence goes on along the minus strand of DATKOC010000213.1, from coordinate 4,997 downwards.
AAAAATGTTCTGGAAGTTCTTCGCCAACCTTTAGAGGATGGGCTGGTCACGATTTCACGGGTCCAATCGAGTTTGACATTTCCCGCTCAATTCATGCTAGCGGCGGCCATGAACCCCTGCCCCTGCGGCTATTACACCGACCCCTCCAAGGAATGTACCTGCACCCCGCACCAGATCCAAAAGTATTTGAGCCGCATTTCTGGCCCACTATTGGATCGCATTGATTTGCACATCGAGGTTCCCGCCCTGAAGTGGAAAGAGATTTCCGGAACGGAACCGGCCGAGTCCTCCGCAGCCATCCGCGAGAGGGTCTGCCGTGCCCGGGAGATTCAACGGAAGCGCCTTACGGAAGAAGGCATCCACAACAACGCCCAGATGGGAACCAATCAGTTGAGAAAATACTGCGCCTTGGACGGACCATCCCAATCCCTGCTAAGGGACGCGATGGAAAAATTCGGCCTGTCGGCCCGGGCCTATGACCGAATTTTGAAAGTCGCCCGGACTATCGCCGACTTGGATGGGGAAGAAAACCTCAAACCCTCGTTTATCGCGGAGGCCATTCAATACCGCAATTTAGACCGGAGCGTCTGGAGAAACTAAAGGAAGCATGGAAAGCATGCGGGCCGACCTGCGACAAGCCCTTCCGGCGGGAAGCAAACCTTGGCCCCCCCTCCAAAATGGACGGGAGGGGGTCATTCAGTATTGGAACCTTGACCACAGTGTATGGCGAAACCAAAAACTTATTAACAACTCTGATCTCCCTCCCAGGACGCCTTTCGCGAACCACTCACGGCCTATCCTTCCCCCGGGCCGGTCACCAATTCAACAGTTTTTAACAATTTCAAAACCACCGTGAATAACCTCCTCACAAAAGGTAAAATGGATGAACAATCCTCCTTCCATCCGATGTTTCCGAGGAACCTGGCATGAAGTGGACCTCCAACGATAAAGTCAAGCTGGGCTTTGGAACAGCGCTCCTCTTTCTCTTTTTCCTCGCGGGCTTGGCCTTTTTCACCATCCGCCGCTTGGAAACCAACACGGAATGGGTGGACCGCTCACACCGGATCATTCATTCCCTCCAAAAAATATATGGCGACCTAAAAGATTCCCAGGCCAATTACGCCGATTTCCTTTTGACGCGGAACCACAATTACGCGCTGTCCTGTGAATCGGATATGGATCATATTGAGCGGGAGTTAAACCATGCCAGCACCCTTGTCTCGGATGACATGCTTTGGCGGCAAAACATGGATGATCTCCAGGACTTGGTGGAAAAACGCCTAGATTACATGAGGGTTGGTTTGGCTTACGTTCGGGCCGGCAGGCCCGAGTTGGCGATTCACCGGGAGGAGAGCGGAAAGGAAAAGACCAGCTATAAGGACATTAAAGAGCTGGTGGACCAAATGACCGGGATCCAGGCCTGGCTGTTGAAAACCCGGAAGGAATTCGAGGACGCCAATACCCAAAAGGGCGTTCATTTCATGATTTTCGGCGGTGCCGCCGCTTTCATGGCCTGCGTCCTTGCCACCTTCCTCATTAACCGTCAGATCAACCAGCGGCAAGCGGCCTTGAATCGCTTGAGATCGAGCGAAGAAAGATTCCGTTTCCTCGCGGAAAACGCCACGGAGGCCTTTGTCACTTATGACCAATCCGGGCGGATCATCGATTGCAATCCCTCCGCCGAGATTATGTACGGTTATCTCAAAGAAGAACTCGTGGGACAGTCGGTGCTTCTCCTAATGCCGCGCAAGTTCCTTGAGGAACACGGGGATAAGGCTTTCGGTCAATTCAACCTGATGACCAACCCCAAACTGGGCGGCAAAACCCAGGAACTTTACGCCAGGAGAAAGGATGGTTCAGAATTCCCGGTGGAAGTATCGGTTTCTTTCTGGGAGACCCGGGAAGGGGCCTTTTATACCACCATTACCCGCGACATTACCGAACGCAAATTCTTCATGAAGATGATCCTGAAGAACGAGCACCGCCTTTTTCAATTTCTGGAAGCCATGCCAATCGGAATCGTTGTTCGTGATCGGGAAGGTTTGCCTTATTACGCCAACCAGGCGGCCAAGGACCTTTTGGGCCGAGACATCATGACAGATAAAAAACCTCCCTCCCAATCCTCCGATATGGCTTTCGTGGCCGGCACAGACCACCCCTACCCCTTCCAGAAATTGCCGATGATCAGAGCCCTCTCCGGTGAAAAATCACAGGTCACCGACATGGAGATACGTGTCAATGGCAGGACTATCCCGGTTCAATCTTGGGGGGCGCCTATTTTTGACGAGACGAAGCAGCTTAAGTTCGCCCTCGTAGCCATCAGTGACGCAACCTACCAAAAGGAAATCACCGACTCGCTCCAATCTCGCGAGGAGTTTTTCCGGAATCTTTTCGAAGAAGGGCCCATCGGCATGACTCTCGCTTTCCCGGACGCCACCCTCGTCAATGTCAACCGGGCTTTTTCAAGAATGTTGGGCTACCTAAAAGACGAACTCATTGGGCGGTCCTACCACGACTTTACGGCTCCCGAGGACTTGCCTGCCGAGCAAATCCTCGCCGAAAAAATGTTCGGCAAGTTGATACCCAATTACCAGGTCGAAAAGCGTTATATCACTAGGGACGGCCGCACCTTATGGTGCAAAGTCTCCGCTTCTCTCATCCGCGACGTTAATGATGAACCATTATTTCGCTTGGCCGTTGTGGAAAACATCACCGATCAGAAAGAGGCTGAAACCGCGGTCCGGGAAAGCGAGGAAAAGTTTCGCCGGGTTTTCGAGGAAAGCCCTCTCGGGATGGCTTTTATTGGGAATAATGGTGCGATCCAGGACATTAACAAGGCTTTTTGCGAAATGCTGGACTATCGGAGGGAGGAACTTTTGGGGATCAATATTATTGACGTCACTTTTCCGGAGGATGCGGAAAAAAGTCGGGGGATCCCACAAATCAATCAATCGGCGCGGGTCAAACACGTGGAAAAACGTTACCTCACTAGGGACCGACGAATCATCTGGGCGAGCGTAACCCCCCTTTTGATGAAGGACAAGGACGGTGCCTCATTCCGTGTTTTGAGCATTGTCGAGGACATCACCGAGCGAAAACAAGTGGATGAAATGAAAAGGGATCTGATCGCGGTCGTTTCCCATCAACTCAAAACTCCCGTGGCCGAAATCAATGGCTATATTGAGAACCTTCTGGAAGGTTTGGCAGGTGAGTTGAACAGCCGACAACGTGAGTATCTGACGGACATGCGGGATATCGGGATGGAAAATTATCGCCTTATCACCGACCTCCTGAACATGTCTAAAATCGAGAGGGGCGTCATTACAGTCGAATTAGAGGCGCTGTCCCTCGGACAAATAGTGGAATCGGCCATACGGGATTATGGGGAAGCCATCATAAAAAAAGGCCTTGAACTGAGGTTGGAAAAACCATCCAAGGAAATAGTGATCAACGCGGATAAGGATAAAACCGTCGAGGCCCTTCGGAACATCTTAAATAACGCCATTAAATGCACCGATCGAGGAGGAATTACCATCCGATATGGCGTTGAGGACGGGTATGGAATTATCGAGATCGCCGATACGGGCATCGGCATGAACGCCGAATCGTTGAAAAAGCTTTTCAGCAGGGAAAGGGTTTTGGGCTCAGAGGCCTCAAGGTCGGGAGCGGGCTTGGGTCTCTATATCGCCAAGAGTTTCATGCAATTGCAGAAAGGCGATATTGCCGTTTCTTCTAGCCCGGGAAAAGGTAGCGTATTTAGTATTAAAATTCCAGTTGGATGAGGAGCCGACATGTCAAAAGGAACCGTTTTAATCGTCGAAGATCAGCAGGGATTCCGCCGCATTTACCATGACGTCCTTGCGAGCGAGGGTTACGAGGTCATCGAGGCGGAGGACGGCGAGGCCGGGTGGGAGATGGTACAAAGCCGTACACCCAACCTGGTGCTTTTGGATTTAGGCCTTCCAAAGTTAGATGGATTTGAGGTTCTCAAACGAATTCGCGAACAAGAGGGGACGAAGCATATTCCCGTCATCATTTTCTCCGTGCTGGGAGAGCAAAAGGACGTTAAAAAGGGGCTGGAGCTTGGCGCGAACGATTATACGGTCAAGGGTTTCTACACCCCGCGGCAAATTCTCAGCAAGATTAAGAGTCTCATGTCCCAACAAGAGATAAAAAAAAATATCAACTCATACAAATTGAGGATCATGGAGTCTAGGGAAGACGCCCAAAAACTCCAAAATGAAATAGGTCTAATGAGCGGTTATCAATGCCCCCATTGTAAAACCGAAATGGTCCTGGAGCTTTTTCCTGATTACGTCCGCAACGAAGGGCATTGGTTCACCGCCCATTTCAATTGTCTTAAATGTGGAAAATCTTTTTAAAGCTTCCCTCAATTCCATTATCACGGGAGGAATATCAAAACTTCACTGGGAATTGTCGATCTCCATGGGCAAATTAGACCTTGGATAGCCATTGCTTCCTTTAATCCCGAAATTAGCGGATAATCCACCTCATGTCACGAAACAATAGAATTTTCGCCACCCTATTCTTGCTATGCCTGAGCCCTCAATGGTGTCATGGCGATGAGCGCGAACCCCTCAATTTCAGCCTATTATTCCAAGGCGGCCCCTGTGTGTCACGCGGCTTTCTAGGTGACGGAAATCCAGCTCCAGAGGGTGGAGTTTGGCTTGGTATCCGCTTATCCGACCATTTTGATGGCCTATGGGGGATCGATTATTACACTCTACCAAGCCAAAAAATCCAAATGACACCGACTTCCTCCAATCCGGTCACGGAAATCATGCCCAGCGATGATATTTCTATCACCGTCAACACGAGATGCTACTTGAGCTCCAGATTCAACGAGCGGTATCAACAATTCAATATGGTCCCCTATCTGCTGGGTGGATTAGGTATGGACATGGTAGTGGACCAGTCACCCCGCCCTGATAACTCTAGGTTTTATAACCTCTATTTCGACCCCCTCTTTGCCATTA
>DATKOC010000212.1:0-10647 GCA_035524855.1 bacterium | reverse complement strand
CGAGGATTTGAACGGCCGGATAGGCCAAGGACGGGTTTTCATCACCTCGCCCCCCGTGGAACAAAGCAAGATGACCCTCGTCAACTTCATCCCCCAATACCTGGATTTTCAAGTCCACACGGTTGGGGATCACGGGGTGCTCTTGAGCATTCCCACCATCATGAAGGATGGGGAATGGGGTGAAATCTATTTTTATGGGGATACTCCCAAGGACCCCATGCTGATAAGAGGCGAGCTCACCGAACCCCATGTCATCGGGACGGCCCTTTTGGATACGGGCCATTACACATTTCCACCCGAGGAGGCGGTGGACAAGAACGGGGAAAAGATCGAGTACCGGGAACTCGCGGGGGTCTATTTCGAGTTGAAACTCAAGTCCGGCAAGAACACCTGGTACCAGAACGAGTTTAATTCCCAGTTCCTTGAGCTGAAGGTGGATCCTGGCGACGAGATCATGATCGAGGGCAAGGACGCCGACCGTACACCCCAGGAAGCCGGCATTAAGTGCCATGGGGATGCCGGGTCGCGGGAAGGTTACCTGAGGTACCTGGGACATGAGTTCAAACTGGAGGAGGCTTCCCTTTATATCCCCAAGGGCAAACTTCCCCACATGCAGGGGAAAGCCAATGACAAGTTGCGGGACGTGGACGTGGCCTCCGCCGGGGGGGTGCGCAAAGCGGATGTGGATATTTGGGTCATCTTCAACGGCTCTTTTGGCAACATCCAATTTAGCCTGGATTCCGCCCCCCGTTTCAGCACGGATGAGAAGGCCGCCCAAAATATCCTTCTTTCCTACATCATGTTCGGGCAGGACATGACGGGCCTTACCAGCGGCGCCGGGGCGGGATACACCAAGGAACAATTGCAGAATTATTACCAACAGAAAGTGGGCCAAGCCGCCGCCCAGGCCGGGCTGGATGCGATCGACCGGATTGCCTCCTTCCAGGCCACCAAACTGCTCCGCCCCCTTGGCCAAAAAATCGGCAACCTCGACTTGAGCCTGAAGAGCAATCTATTGGGGACGGGAATCGCCTCCGGCAGTGCCACGCCGATCCCGGTGGAGCCGACCGGCAACACCCTCCTGGGACAAACCTCTCCCCTGGTCGCGTTGGAAGCCCGGAAATACCTGGACCAAAGGCTCTCGGTCGTGACAAGCGTAGGCGTTGGCCGAAACCTCTTGACCGACCAGCCAAGCCTGCAAGGGCAGGTGGGTGTCGGCTTGGACGTGACCAAGAACCTTTCCCTCGGCGTGACCACCGGGCAAAACCCCTATGGACAGTTTGAAACCACCGGAGGGTTCCAATTGAGCCAGACCCTTCCGGACATCATGAAACCAAAGAAGGGGGACATGACTCCCCCTCGGTTTGTTCGTTTCGACAAGTACGACATAGGCGGCGGCAAATACCAGCTCATCTGGGGAACCGACAAGGTCACCCGATGTGAGGTCCGGGTTTACGACGCGAACGGACAGCTGGTCCAGGACAGCACCGAGAAAAAAGAATATGCCTATGACCACAAGATGGTGGTGGAGAGGCTTTCCGCCGACGCGGAATACAAAATTCAAATCATCGCCCGTGACCTCAATGACAACCCGGCGAGCGTTAGCCAGACCATCGCCCCTGAAACCTCGGAATAAACCCCGCCGCGAACCGGCACTTTGCCCTCCACCCCGGCGTCTAATGCATGGGTTTGAACGGATTATCCTTTGCCGATTTTCAGGCCCTCATGCTAGAATGCGCGTCATTTATGCCCGGAAATACCATGTTGAAGCCTCGCCGTCCCACCTTGAAATCACATCGCGGAGGGTTGATTTGAGTTTTTTGAATGCGCGCCTGGCCCCGAGAGGGACCATCCTGGGTTTTGCCCTGTTGATGGTTCTCGTGGCGGCCATCCCTTCCCGGGCGCAGGACGACGCCCCTGTCCTCAAAATTTCCTCCGTTAAGATCGAAGGGAATAAGAACGTTTCCTCCTTGGTTATTTTCGGCCATTTGGTCGAAAAAGAAGGGGATGTTTATTCCACGCGTCGCCTTCGGATGGACATCCATAATCTTTTTTCCATGGGCGACTTCTCGGATGTGAAGGCCTTCGGTGAGCCCGGCGAAAAACAGGGCCAGGTTGTCTTGGTTTTCCAAGTGGTTGAAAAACCCGTGATCGGAAAGATTGCCTTCGTCGGCAACAAGAAGTGGGACTCCAAAAAATTCCTCGAGGAAATCAAGTCCGCCCCAAAGGCCCCCTTCGACCGATCCAAGTTGAATGGGGATGAGGACATTATCCGGAAGCTCTACCAGGACGAAGGCTATTCCAATATCGCGGTCACCGTGAAATCCACCGAGTTGACCGAAAAAAACACCGTGGATGTCACCTTTGATATCCAAGAGGGTTTCCAGATCAAAGTGGGGGCGGTTACGGTGCTGGGCGCGGAGGCCTTCAGCGCCAAGAAAGTCGCTGACCAGATGAAGGACAACCGGAATGGGGACAAGTACAAGCCCGACCTTCTCGGGGATGACCTGAGGAAAATCGAGGATTTTTATCATGATGAGGGTTACCTGAAGGCTGTGGTTCTTGACCACCACGAGACACTGGTGCCCGAAAAAAAGCGCGTTTATATCACGCTCACGGTGAAGGAGGGTGAAAAATACGTGGTCGGCAACCTCCAGTTCCACGGGAATGTCCTTTTCGACGATGACGAGCTTCTTAAGGCCCTCAACCTCAAGAAAGGCGAACTCCTGCGCAAGAAAGACCTGGATGAAGGGACCCGTAAAATGAAGACCCTTTACGCCGATAAGGCTTACATCTATTCCAACGTGGTTCCCCAAATCCAATATGACGATGAATTGAAAAAGGCGGACATTACCTTTGAGTTCGTGGAGGGACAGCCGGCATACGTACAAGATGTGAAGATCGTCGGCAATTACAAGACGCTTGATTATGTCATCCGCCGCGAACTGGCCATCAACGCGGGCGACAAGTTCGAGGCGGCCAAGATCCGCCTTTCCGCGCAGAACCTTTACAACCTCGGTTTCTTCGACGAAGTGAACCCGGAGGTCGAGCCCGGAGACGGCCCCGGCAAGGAAGTCCTGGTGTTCCGGGTCAAGGAACGGCATACCGGATCCATCAGCGTTGGCGGCGGCTACAGCTCCGTGGATGGCTTCGTCGGCAACGTGAAGATTTCCGACACCAACTGGTTCGGCAAGGGATGGAACGCCAGCCTCGATGTTGAATTCGGGGCTTTGCAAACCAGCTTTAGCGCGAGCTTCACGGAGCCTTGGCTGTTCAACACCCGTACTTCCTTCACTCTCAGCGTGTTCGACACTGACCGGAGGTTTTTAGGGGCTGTCCCGGACATCACGGGATCCACCCAGCTCTATGATGAGATTCAAAAAGGCGGTTCCCTCAGCCTGGGCAGGCGGTTGGACCGCTATTGGACGGTTTTTGGAACCTATTCCCTGCAGGAAGTCCAGATCACCAATATCGGGGCGGGAGAGACCATTGTTGGATCGCCCAGTTATATCGCCCCCACGGACAGTTGGACCAGCAGTTTCACCCCACGCATTGTTTATGACAGCAGGGACAAATACGATTATCCGACGATGGGATGGAGGCACCAGCTTTCAGTGGAATTCGCGGGTGGCCCCTTGGGTCTTTCGAACAACTACATCAAATTGATCGAGGATACCAGTCATTTCATCCCCCTCCCGGCAGGGTTTGTTTTCGGGGAACATGTCCGTTTTGGGGCAGGGGAGGGTTATTGGTTTCCGCGGACAGGCTACACGGACTTGCCCCTTTTCGCGAAGTTCTACGCTGGCGGCACGGACACGATCCGTGGCTATACCGAACGAAGCATTGGACCGGTCTCGGGCAGCAACGCCCTGTTGGTCTCGAACACCGAAATGCGGCACGACATCGTCGGGCCCTTGCGGGCCATCGCTTTCTTCGACATTGGAAACGCCTGGTCCAGCATTTACAACCTGAATGAGTACAATCTCGCCGCCAATGAGGGCGGCCTACAAATGGGTACCGGCATCGGGGCACGCTTGACCATTCCGGGCACCTTGATCGCCATCCGGTTGGACTATGGGTGGCCTATCGACACCGACCTTTCCACGGCGGTTGCCCCCCGGGGTGGAACACTCCATTTCAACCTGGGCGACCTCTTCTAATCCCAAACCGGAAGAATTAGGAATTTAAGAATTCATCGCGGTTTTGCTATATTGCCCCCATGCGAATTCTCCTCACCAACGACGACGGCATTTCAGCCCCGGGCCTCAAGGCCCTTTTTGAGGCCGTGAAACCTCTCGGCGAAGTGGCCATTTCGGCCCCGGCCCAGCAAGCCAGCGCCACGGGTCATTCCATTTCCCTTAATAGCCCCTTTAAAGTGGATTTGGTTCATTGGCCGGGTGCAACCCATGCCTTCAAGGTCTCCAGCACTCCAGCCGATTGCGTACGGATCGCTGTCCTCAAACTCCTTTCCTGGAAGCCGGACTTGGTCATCTCGGGGATCAACCAGGGAGCCAATTACGGGAGCCTGATCCTCTATTCCGGAACGGTGGCCGCGGCGGCGGAAGGGGTGCTCTTGGGAGTACCCTCCATGGCGGTTTCCCTCACGAGCCATACCTACGCCTCTTTCGAGGCAAGCGCCCAATTCGCCCGAAAAATGGCGGACTGGATCGGGCAGAGGGGCATGGCCCCGGGGATCCTCCTGAATGCCAACGTCCCACCCTTGGAAGCATCCGCCATCAAGGGGGTTTCCATCACCCACCAGGGCCAGTTTCGGCATGTGGAGGACCTGGAATCGCACCCGGAACTGAAGGACCATTTTAGCTATGTCCACAACAGCCCCAGTGAGCCCCAGGTGGAGCACCCGGATTCGGATGTTTCCAAGGTCCGGGACGGTTATATTTCCGTGACACCCCTGCACTTGGATTTGACGGCCCGTCACCAATTTGATCACTTTTCAGACTGCGGTTGGGTGGGCCCCTCATGGATGGCTTAAAAGGGGGCGCCCGGATGGCGGTAGGCTCCTTGCCCATGATGGACCCCCAGGAAGCCATCCGGTTTCAGTTGAATGCTTTCCCCGAGGTTCCTTCCTGGCCCCAAATGCCCCGACGTTCCTCCAGGGAAAAAATGAACTTGCAAGGCATATCCCGCATTCCGGGACTGGCTTGGCCGGAGCCCGAACAGCCCATTTGGACCTTGTCCACTGACGATATCCCCGAAGTCTTGGAAGCCTTGAAATCGGAAACCCACTTGGAGCGGGCGGCTTTTAAACCGGAGGAAGCCGCCGGTTTCCATGCGTTCTTGGGGGAGCGGGATTCCCGGGCTTTCAAGAAAGCCCAGGCGCTCAAAGGCCAGTGCGCGGGACCGGTGACCTTAGGGCTCACGATCCAAGATGAAAAGGGGCAGCCTCTTTTGGCTTCCAAGGAGGGGATGACCGTTTTAGTCCAATATCTCCTCTCCCACGCGAGGTGGCAAACCCGGGAACTCCAAAATCTTCATCCGCAAGTGTTGTTCTTCCTGGATGAGCCTTCCCTGGGTTCTGATTTCAACCCCTCGGTTTTTGGGCTCCAGTGGAAGGACGTTCATGCTTGGCTGAAGGAGATCCTGGAGCCCCTTCAAGGGGAGGGAGTGGTTACAGGGATTCATTGTTGTGGAAAGGGCCCTTGGAATTGGGTTTCGGAGACGCCCCAGGAAATTTTTCACTTTGACGCTTATAACCATATTTCCCATCTTTTGGAGGGGGCGAGGGAATTTAAGGATTTTCTACACAAGGGTGGGATGGTTGTTTGGGGAATTGTGCCAACGGGCCTGGAAAACGGGCGTTTTCCCGACGTCGCGGACCTATTGCAAAAATGGGATAACGCTTTTGAGAAACTTGCCCAAATCGGGGTTCCGCGAACCGAACTCATCGAGAGGTCCTTTTTTTCCACTTCTTGCGGTTTGGGGAACAGCACCGATTCGGTGACCAAGGAAGCCGTCAAGTGCCTCGAGCTTTTCATTTCACATTGGCGGTCCATTTATTCAACGAAACGCTAAGGACCAATCGCTCCAGAATGAATGGGCAGGTATGATCGTGGTCGCGTCTCGGGTCCTATCTTTTGACCCGGAGTGAAGTTGATTTTCCCTCGTTGACAGTTCATCGGCTTTCCCGGATACTATCTCCCTCTTCGCACTTACTTCACAAAAGTCCAAAATCCCTTAAAAACGCTTTAAAGAGCGGGTGGTTTTCTTTTTTCTTTTATAAGACGGGGCCCCCCACCAATGGTGGGAAAGGACTTACAGCATCCAAGGAGTGGGACGTGATCGCTCGATATACCTTGCCGGAAATGGGCGCCATTTGGTCGGAACAAGCCAAGTATGACGCCTGGTTGAAGGTGGAGGTGGCCGCTTGTGAGGCATGGGCAAAACTCGGGAGAATCCCCGCCAAGGATCTCGCTGTCATCAAGAAAAAGGCGAAGTTCTCCCTCAAACGCATTGAGAAAATCGAGAGAAAAACCAACCACGACCTGATCGCTTTCACTACCTCCGTGGCGGAGTTTGTCGGCCCTTCCTCCCGGTTCATCCACATGGGGTTGACCTCCACCGACGTAGTGGACACCGCCCAAGCCATCCAGCTGACGGCCTCTTGCGACCTTCTCTTGAAACAACTCGGCGAATTGCGGTCGGTGCTAAGGCGCCAGGCCAAGACCCACCGTTATTCCATGATGATTGGCCGTACCCATGGGGTCCATGCCGAGCCGGTCACCTTTGGCCTCAAAATGGCCCTTTGGTACGATGAGGTGGGCCGCCAGATCGAACGCCTGAAACAGGCCCGGGAACACGTGGCGGTCGGCAAAATTTCGGGGGCTGTCGGGACCTTCGCCAACATCGACCCCAGGATTGAGCAGCATGTTTGCAAGCGGTTGGGGCTAAAATCCGCGCCTGTTTCGACCCAAACCCTCCAACGGGATCGCCACGCGTATTTCCTGTCGGTCCTGGCGGTAATCGCCTCGTCGCTGGAGAAGTTCGCCACTGAGATTCGTAACCTTCAAAGAACTGAAATCCTCGAGGCTGAGGAATATTTCGCGGTGGGACAAAAGGGTTCCTCAGCCATGCCCCATAAGCGCAACCCGTTAACCGCCGAAAGGGTGGCGGGGTTGGCTCGTGTCATGCGTGGTTACGCGGTTGCGGCCCAGGAAAACGTGGCGCTTTGGCATGAGCGGGATATTACCCATTCCTCGGCGGAACGGATCATCCTCCCGGATTCCACGATTCTCCTTAATTACATGCTCTCCAAATTCATTGGGGTCATGGAAAAACTCAATGTTTATCCCGAGAGGATGAAACGGAACATTCAATTAACCCGGGGCCTTGTTTCCTCCCAGCAAGTGCTCCTTGCCCTGGTCAAACGTGGGCTGACCCGGGAAAGAGCCTATGCCATCGTCCAGCGTAACGCCTTGAATGCCTGGCAAAACGAGGCCAACTTCCGCCAGCTCATCGAGGCCGATTCAGAAGTTACGAATGTTTTAACCCCCTCGGAAATCGAGGAATGCTTCAACCTTTCGTATCACATGAAGAACGTGGATTATCTTTTGAAACGGGCTGGAATTTCTTAAAGCGAGGAAAGCATGGGCTGGCACGTGAGCGTCTATGTCACTTTAAAACCATCGGTTATGGATCCCCAGGGGGCGACTGTCCAAAGGGCCTTGAATCAGATGGGTTATAAAGCCGTGACAGGGGTCCGGATGGGGAAGTTCACCGAATTGGAGTTTGACGGCGCCCTTTCCGAGGCTGAAGTCAAAAAACAGGCCGACGAAATCTGCGACAAACTTCTCGCCAACCCCAATATCGAGAGCTACCGTTTTAGCGTGGAGAGAAAATGAGGTTTTCCGTCACCGTTTTTCCGGGCTCCAATTGCGACCATGACTGCGAGTACGTGGTGCGCAACGTCATGGGCCAGCCGGTCGAGATGGTCTGGCACAAGGAAACGGACTTGCGGAACCCCGACTGCGTGGTGGTTCCGGGCGGGTTTTCCTACGGTGACTACCTTCGGACCGGTGCGATCGCCCGGTTCTCGCCGGTGATGAAGTCGGTGGCGGATTTCGCGGCTAAAGGCGGCCTCGTTATCGGCATCTGCAACGGCTTCCAGATCCTCTGCGAGGCGGGCCTGCTTCCGGGCGCGCTCCTCCGAAACAAGAACCTCAAGTTCATCTGTCAGAACGTCTATATCCGGGTCGAAGAAACCAACACACCCTTCACAAACGCCTGCCAAAAGGGGCAGGTTCTCAAGATCCCTATCGCCCATGGGGAAGGGAACTACTTCATTGATCCCGCCGGGCTCCAAAAACTCAAGGACAGCCGGCAAATCGTGGTGCGCTATTGCGATCCCAAGGGGCAACTCACCGCCGAGGCGAATCCCAATGGCTCGATGGACAGCATCGCTGGAATCTGCAACGAAAAGCGCAATGTCTTTGGACTCATGCCCCATCCCGACCGATCGGGTGAGGATATCCTCGGGAGCCACGACGGACAATTCATCTGGAAATCTATTCTGAACAGCTTAGCGGGAGTTGGAAAATGAATCCATTTCACCGCGGGGGCGCAGGGACGCAGAGAAAACATTTTTTTACAGTTAATGCCAACAGGGTTGACGGGATTTTCAATATTCTTTATCCCCGTCTCTGCGCCTTTGCGGTAAAAGGGGTGTTTTCGTGACATCTACCATTATGGATGTCGAGGTTACCCCCCAGGTCATCAAGGAACATGGCCTCAAGCCGGATGAATACAACCGCATTTGTAAAATCCTCGGCCGCAAGCCTAATATCACCGAGTTGGGGCTTTATTCGGTCATGTGGAGCGAACACTGCGGTTACAAGCATTCCCGCGCTCTTCTCAAAACATTGCCAACCAAGGGGCCGAAGGTTCTTCAAGGGCCAGGTGAGAACGCCGGTATCGTGGATATCGGCGAGGGCTGGGCCGTTGCCTTCAAGGTCGAGTCCCATAACCATCCTTCCGCCATTGAACCTTACCAGGGCGCCGCTACGGGTGTCGGGGGCATCCTGAGGGATATTTTCACGATGGGCGCCCGCCCAGTCGCGAACCTGAATTCCCTCCGTTTTGGACCCCTCACGGACCCGAAGGTCAAACGTCTTTTCGCCGGAGTGGTGCATGGCATCGCCGATTACGGCAATTGCATGGGCATTCCGACGGTCGCCGGTGAAGTGGTTTTTGACGAAAGTTACAGCGAGAACTGTCTGGTTAACGCCATGTCGGTGGGTTTGGTGCGGCACGACCAGATCATCCGGGGCAGGGCGACCGGAGTGAACAACCCCGTCATTTACATCGGCGCCACGACGGGGCGGGACGGCATCCATGGGGCGACCTTCGCCTCGACTGAAATCACCGACGAATCCACCGAAAAACGTAGCGCGGTGCAGGTGGCCGATCCCTTTATGGAAAAACTGCTGATGGAAGCGACATTGGAACTGATCCATGGTGACCTCCTGGTGGGAATCCAGGACATGGGCGCCGCAGGCTTGACCTGTTCCACCTGTGAGATGGCCAGCCGGGGCGGCGCGGGAATCGAGATTGACGTGGCCAAGGTCCCCCAAAGGGAAAAGGGAATGACCCCCTATGAAATTCTCCTATCGGAATCCCAGGAGCGCATGCTCCTGGTGGCCAAACCCGGCTGTGAACAGAAAGTCCACGATATCCTGGCTAAATGGGACCTGCACGCCGCCACCATCGGCGTGGTGACGGATACGGGCCGAATGGTGGTCAAAGAAAACGGTAAAGTAGTGGCGGATGTCCCGGCGGATTCCCTGACGGAGGCTCCGGTTTATCATCCGGCCAAGAGCGAACCGGCGATCCTTAAAAAACACCGGGAATTCGACGAAAAGACCGTCCCTGTCTCACAAAATATTCAGGGTGACCTGCTCAAACTGTTGGCAGACCCCACGATCGCCAGCAAACGCTGGGTTTACCGCCAATACGACCACATGGTCCGCTCCAATACGCTCATTCGCCCGGGTTCGGACGCCGCCGTTATCCGGGTCAAGGGCACTCAACTGGGACTGGCCATGACCATTGACGGACTGGGTTCCTATTGTGCCCTGGATCCCTTTGAAGGAGCCAAAATCGTCGTGGCGGAATCGGCCCGCAATATCGCCTGTTCAGGGGCGGATCCCATTGGCATGACCGACTGCCTGAACTTTGGGAGCCCCGAAAAGCCCGAGGTTTTTTATTATTTCGACCAGGTCATCGCGGGGCTGGGGGACGCTTGCCGGGCTTTCAACATCCCCATCACGGGCGGAAATGTGTCGCTCTACAACGAAAACCCCACGGGTGCGATCGACCCCACCCCCATTGTTGGGATGATGGGCCTCTTCTCTAATGTGGAGAGGGCCGTTACCCAGTGGTTCAAGGATGAGGGCGATACGGTTTATTTATTGGGGAATATTGGGGATTCTATCGGTGGAAGCCGTTATTTGCAGCTCGTCCATGGAAAAAAGACGGGCCCCTGTCCTAAATTGGACTTGGAAGCGGAGCTCAAGCTTCACCAGGCCTTGAGAGCCATGGCCGAGGC
This sequence comes from bacterium, assembly GCA_035524855.1. GTDB lineage: Bacteria > Oederibacteriota > Muellerivitia > Muellerivitales > Muellerivitaceae > DATKOC01. The sequence continues at coordinate 86 of DATKOC010000212.1, read as the reverse complement.
GAAAGTTCTCCAAAGCGCCCATGACTGCTCGGACGGTGGATTTGCGGTAGCATTAGCCGAATGTTGTATGACCGGAATGACGCATG
>DATKOC010000211.1:0-22085 GCA_035524855.1 bacterium | reverse complement strand
CAAGTACAAGATCGGCGAGGGTATCACCGGCAAGGTCGTGGAAAAGGGCGAGCCCATGATCGTCCCCGACATCGGCAAGGAGCCATTGTTTCTCAACCGCACCAAGTCACGGGGCGACGTCAAGCGCCAGAACATCCCCTTCGTCTGCATCCCCATCAAGATCAAGGGGGAGACCCTGGGGGTGCTCTCGGTGGACCGCCTTTTCAAGGACGCCGACGTTTCCTTCGAGGAGGACGTACGGCTCCTCTCCATCGTGGCTTCCCTTATTGGGCAAAACCTCAAAATTCACCAGATGATCGAGCGGGACAAGGAAAAATTGCTGGAGGTCAACCGGGAACTGCAGACCGAATTGAAAGGCAAATATAAGCTGGAAAACGTCGTGGGGACCTCCAAATCCATGACCGAAGTCTATAAGTCGGTGCAACGGGTAGCCCCCGGCCGCACCACCGTCATGATCCGGGGCGAATCAGGGACAGGGAAGGAACTGATCGCCCGGGCCGTTCATTACAACAGTCCGCGCGCGGGGAAGCCCTTCATCAAGGTCTCCTGCGCCGCCCTGCCGGAAACGCTCCTGGAAAGCGAGCTTTTCGGTCATGAGAAGGGGAGTTATACCGGCGCCTCGGAAATGGTCAAGGGCCGTTTCGAGTTGGCCGACGGCGGCACGATTTTCCTGGATGAAATCGGCGACATTTCCGCGGCCACGCAGGTCAAGCTCCTGAGGGTCCTCCAGGAAAAGAAATTCGAGCGGGTGGGCGGCACCAAGACCCTGTCGGTGGACGTCCGGATCATCGCCGCCACCAACCGAAACCTCGAAAAGGCCATCGGGGAGGGGAAGTTCCGCGAGGATCTCTACTATCGCCTGAATGTGGTGCCCGTCTTCCTGCCCCCCTTGAGGGACCGTAAAGAGGACATTCCACTCCTCGTCAACCATTTCCTGGCTAAATACAACGAGGAGAACAAAGCCAATTACAAGATGGCCCCGGAGGTGGTTACAAGGTTGATGAACTACCACTGGCCCGGCAATGTTCGGGAGTTGGAAAACACCATCGAGCGCATGGCGGTCATGTCCAAGGGAAATACCTTGTCCCTAGAAGATGTGCCCCTACCGCTGGAGCTTTATTCCTCCCGGCCCCCAGCGGCCGCAGCCGAGGACGCTCCATCACCCTTTACCCCCCATTTGGCGGGCAGCACCAACCTGATGGAGATCGAGAAGATGAAGGTCATGGAAGCCATGGAACGTTGTGGGGGCGTCCAAGCCAAAGCCTGCAAGCTTCTGGGCATCACACCGCGGCAGCTCGGATATAAATTAAAAAAATACAAAATTGGTTATAAGCCCACCTTTTTGTAGAAAATCGTCGGCATTTCCACTGTTTTCTCCAAAGTTATCCACAAAATGAAATTCCAAAATAGTCCATAAAATCCACGCATTTCGATCAAAATCTCACAAAAAAATTCCGACAAAATTCAGTTTGGGGATCTTGGCAGGGGTTTTGCTTTAAGTTTGGTGAGTTTCCGGCTTGTGCCCTCAGGGTCGCTTACTATACTGAGGCGGTTTTTCAGGGGTCCAATTGAACCCGTCCTTACCGATGGGTTTGGTGTCGCGACGGTCTCCAAGCCGGATGAAACAGCAGAAATAAAAACAGGAGGATGCGAATGACGCCGAAGGAAGTAATGGATTTAATCAAGCAAAAGGACGTCAAGTACGTCGATTTCCGTTTCATCGACATGCCTGGCATTTGGCAGCACACCACCTCTCCGGTGAAGTTCTTCGAGGAGGACACCTTCAAGGATGGGAAGGGCTTCGACGGCTCCTCCATCCGCGGGTTCCAGGCCATCAATGAGTCCGACATGTTGCTCATCCCGGACCCGAACAGCGCCTTTATCGATCCCTTCTTTGAAGCCACGACCCTGGTCCTGACCTGCAACGTCATTGACCCGGTCACCCGCGAGTCCTATTCCCGGGACCCGCGTTACGTTTCCCAGAAGGCGGAGAAGTACCTGCAGTCCACCGGCATCGCGGATACCTCGTACTGGGGCCCCGAGGCCGAATTCTTCATCTTCAACGACATGAAGTTTGACCAGACCATGAACAGCGGCTACTACTCGGTGGACTCCACCGAGGGCCTCTGGAACAGCGGCCGCGATGAGTATCCAAACCTGGCCTATAAGGTCCGCAACAAGGAAGGGTATTTCCCCGTCCCGCCGACCGACAGCCAGATGGACATCCGTTCCGAGATGACCACCCTTATGCAGCAAGTGGGCATCGAGATCGAGACCCATCACCACGAAGTGGCGACCGCCGGCCAAGCCGAGATCGACATGGTGTTCGACAAGATGACGGTCATGGCCGACAAGCTTTTGAAGTACAAGTACGTGGTGAAGAACGTGGCGCGCCGCCACAACATGGTGGCCACCTTCATGCCCAAACCCCTCTTTGGGGACAACGGCTCGGGCATGCACGTCCACCAATCGCTCTGGAAGGGCAACACCAACATCATGTACGACGAGAAGGGCTACGGCGGACTGTCGCAGAACGCCTTGTACTACATCGGCGGGCTCCTGAAGCACGCCCCGGCCCTCTGCGCCTTCATCACCCCGACGGTCAACAGCTACAAGCGCTTGACCCCGGGCTTTGAGGCGCCGGTCAACCTGGTGTACAGCCAGCGCAACCGCTCGGCCGCCTGCCGCATCCCGCTCTACTCCAAGAGCGCGAAGGCCAAGCGCGTCGAGTTCCGCACGCCGGACCCGTCCTGCAACCCCTACCTGGCCTTCCCGGCCATGCTGATGGCGGGGTTGGACGGGATCCAGAACAAGATCGATCCGGGCAAGCCGCACGACATGAACCTCTACGAGCTGGAAGGGCGCGAGTTGAAGAAGATCAAGAGCGTGCCCGGCTCGCTCAACGAGGCCCTGGACGCCTTGGAGGACGACCACGAGTTCCTGTTGAAGGGCGGGGTCTTTACCGAGGACCTGATCAACGAATGGATCAGCTACAAGCGGAGCAAGGAAATCGACGCCATCCGCCTGCGGCCCCATCCTTACGAGTTCGTGCTGTACCACGATATTTAAAGGTTGTGTACCGGCCCCGCTCCCACAAGGAGCGGGGCTTTTTTTTTGCCCCCAGCGGGCCGGGGAACGCCGATGGGTTCCTTTTTTCGGCATTCGAGGAGGCACTTCACCCCCATTTTTTCAAAGCAGGGTAAAATGCCTCAATCGCCGCCATCTTTAAAGGCATTAAAAATGAATTGGATTCCATTTCGAGCCCTTAAAACCGCCGCTTTTCGACGGATATTATTTCTTTTTCCATTAATACTGGGAGCCTCACAAACCGCCCAGGCCTGGAACAACGCGGGGTTTGAGAACGGAAATCTTTCGGGATGGACGGTTTCTTACAACAGCGGTTTGACGGTGGTCAACCTGCCCGCCGCCGCCGCCGCGGGTCCAGGACCCGCCACTTGGACCAATGGAAACTTGAACCAGGTCCACATCGGAAATTATGCCGCGGAAATTTTTTCAGGGGACGGCGAGGCTAACCACATTGACTGGGCCCGTATCGAGCAAAGCGACACCGTGCCGGCCTCGGCTCCCTACATTTCCTTTTGGTTCGCGGCGGTGTTAAGCGGGAGGCATTACCTTCTCGATCAAAGCGGTGGAACCTACACTTACGGGCAGGACACCTACGTGCTGGCCGAAATCCTTGTGGGAGGGACCGTGGTTTATTCCCAACGGTTCAGTTGGTACGACAATCTTTCCCTGCTGGTGAACGACGGCTACGCCAATGTCACGACCGATCCTTGGATGCACCTGCCTTGGACGCAGTATTACTACGACTTGAGCCCCTATATCGGGCAGCAAGCCACCATCCGTTACACCGCCTATGATTGCGGCTTGAGCGGCCACCATTGCTGGGGTTTCATCGACGACGCCCAATGGATTTCCGCTTCACAGCTTCCCACCCCCACGAGCACCCCCACCAACATCCCTACGGTCACCTTTACCCCGACGTCCACCGACACGCCCACCCCTTGTATGGTGGGTGGGAACACTTGTACGCCCACCATCACCTTCACGCCCACCACCACCGGCACCAATACCCCCACGGGCACCCCCACCCAGACTTACACTCCCACCCATACCCCCACGGCGACCCATACGCCGACCTTGACGGATACCGCGACACCCACTTGCGTGCCGAAAGTTTGGCCCAATCCCTTTAATCCCCAGAGGGCCTCCGGCAATTCCCTGAAGATCGACTGCCTGCCGGATAACGCCACTGTTTCGATTTACACGCTTTCAGGGGAGTTTGTCGCCCAGGCTAATCCCATCGGCGGATTGGCCCTTTGGAAGGGAGTGAACCAAAAAGGTGTTCCTGTTTCCACCGGTATCTACTATTACGTGATCCGCCAGGGAAGCCAGCTTCTCCTGAGGGGAAAATTGATCGTGAAAAACAGCCAGTGAACCGTTTGGGTTAAGACTTTTAGCTTGAACTCAAACAGCTCACGCGGGGATTGGAGTATAATTCCGGGATATTTAACCTAGGATTATCATGAAATCACGCTCCATTCCCACATTCCTGTCCGCCTCCCTTTTCCTTCCCTTGGCCCTCCTGGCCTCCCCCGCGTTCGCCCAAACCGTGGGCGTTGCCAGCAGTGCCATCGAGATCGACGCGGACGCTGTCACCGGGATCTTCGGCATCGAAACCGCCAGTTCCTATTCCCCTCCCTCGGCCTCACTGATGTACAACCTCTTGGGCCCAGGAAGCACCAGCACCATTACCGCCATGGTGAACGGTTCGACCGCTGATTTTTCCACGGCCCCCGTGATTTCTCCATTGGCGGCCGTCGGCAGCGGCTTGGGAGCCTACCTGGAAACCACCCGGTCGGTGGGAGCGGGGGTTAATTTGAAGGCCCATTATGAGATAGCCAAGAATCCCGTCACGGGAATCCAACCCGATACAGCCATGCTCCAGTTCACTTTTACCAACACGGGGGCCATGCCGGCCACGATTGGGTTGAAGGTGGAAATTGACACCATGGTTAATGGAGTGGATGGGGCGAACATTTCCCTGAACAACGGGGGTTCGGTCATCCTGAATGACACCCTTTACCGGAAAAACGCAGGGACGATTCCGCCCGAGTGGTGGGACTACGATATTCCCCCTCCAGGGACCCCCAACCTCATTGGTCATGGCGCGCTTTACAACAATCCCTTCGGTACCACCGCGACCCAACCCGACGCCTTCGAGGTGGCCGAGTGGCCCACGGTGGGAGGCGGCTGGCTCACGGGCTCGGTGGGTTCGACCATCGACGACAGCTCGGTGGTGATCTGGTGGACCGGAACCGGGGATGAGTCCAACGGCTCGATTGTCCTTAATCCCGGGCAAAGCATCACCTTTACTACTTATTACGGGATCAGCCAGCTGGCCCTGCTCGTGACCCCCAGCCCCACCAACACCCCCACGGCCACCAACCCGGCTGGAACCCCTACGAATACCCCGACCCGCACGAATACGGGAACCCCCACCAACACCCCTACCCCCACCTTTACTCCCACCCCCTTTCCGACGGTGGTGGATGTTTTTTACGTGAATAAGAACATTTTCACGCCTTCCTCGGGCGAATCGGTTTCCATCTACGTCAATTACAGCCGCGCCCCCGGCAACTATGGCCTGATCATCTACAACTCGGTGGGGGAACACATCAAAACGGTTGTGGAACCCTCCACCATCACCCAGTACGTGGACAAGTCCTATTTCTGGGACGGAACCAATAAGAAAGGCGACCCCTGCGCGAGCGGCATGTATATTCTTTACCTCATCGAACCTTTTGACCGGAAACTCAAGCGGGTGCTCTTGGTGAGGTGACCGTCCGTATGATTTGAGTTCCTGAAGCCCCGATTAGGCCAATCGGGGTTTTTTTCATGTAAATTGGCCGATATTGCCGAATAAAAAACGGCCGATGAACCGGCCGCTGGATGGAATAAACCGTCCGCACCTGGATCAAGTATGTAGGGAACAAAGGAACCCTACAACCCTTCTCCGGAGCGGGCCCCAAAGGGGTATGGGTGGAAGACCGGGAATTGGTAAAAAGGGTTTTAGCGGGCGATCCCGCCGCCCAGGAGCTCCTGGTCCGGCTCCACCGAGATTGGCTGAGGCGCACCTGCGTCCATATCCTCGGTTATGGGGACCCGGAAGTCGATGACATGCTCCAGGAGACCTTCGCGGCTGCCTTCGCCAAGCTGGGGGGGTTTGAGTTCCGGTCCAGCCTGGGCCATTGGCTGCGCCAGATATGCGTTCACTTCTGCTACCGGCGCCTGCGGCACCGTAAAAGGATGGTCCTCCAGGCCCAGGAAGACCTTGAAGTTTTGTTCGTCCGCGGGGCCATCGAGAAAGAGGGGGAGAAACACCGGGAAAAGGACGAGACCCAAAAGGCGGTCCTGGTGGGGAAGGCGAAGCAAGGCCTCGGGAAACCCTGCCGGGAGCTGATAGGCCTGCGGGATGAGCAAGGGAAGAGCTACGTGGAAATCGCCGACACCCTGCGGGTGCCATTGGGAACCGTGATGTCGCGCCTGTCGCGGTGCCGGGAGAACTTGAAGGAATTGGTTGAAAAGCTAATGACGGGGGAAATGGATGGCTGACCTAGTCGAAAAGTTTTACGAGATGGATTTAAGCCCTTCCGAGGAAGAGGCCTTGGACCAGCTTTTGGCCTCTTCGCCCGAGGCCGCGGACCGCTTCGCCAAAAAGGCCGCTGAAGCCTACTCCCGCTACGGCCTGCCGGACCTGGGGCCGGACGCCGTTCCTGGCCGCAATTACGGCTGGCGCTTGCGGGTGGGACTCCTGGCTTTCGTGCTGGTCCTCTCGGCCGGTTACGGGTGGTGGCACCATAGCCATATGGGGGTTGCCGCGCTGGCTCCTGAAAACCCGGCGCCCGTCTCCAAGGGAGCCAAATCCCTCCCGTCCAAATCCTATTCCAGTTCCATGGCGGTCGACAAATCCGGGGGCGTCGGCCTGGGCGCTCCAAGTAAGGCCGGTTTGGGAGCTGAAACTTCCTCCACGTCCCCCGCCGGGCCTGAGACATCGAAGGCTGTTCAGGGCCCAGCGCCGGCCGGAAAAGCCTCGCGGTTGAGAATCAACGTGGAAATCGGGCAGGAAGGCCCAGTGACGGTGGAGATCGTGAACGCGCAAGGCATCCCGGTCAAGAATCTTTATACCGGCTCATTGCCGGCGGGTAACTATTCCTTCTCCTGGGACGGGAAGCTGGAGGACGGGAGCAAGGCCCAACCGGGTGAATACCGGATTGAGACTCACAGCGGTACGACCGTCCAGACCCAGGAATTTTCCATCGAGGAAAAAATTAAGGGCGTGGAATAAATCGAGCCCCATGGATGCCGAATTATTGGGCGGGCCGGGCGTTCATTTGTTTGAGGGAGGCAGGTTATGAAACAATTTGGATATTCATTCGCGGCGGCACTGGGGCTCACCCTTTTTTTGGGGGCCTGCGGCTCCCCCACCCTTTTTTTACCCGCGATGCCTACCGCCACGCCGACCCCATCGCCCAGCCCAACCCCCTTCGCCGTCCCAACCACGACACCCGGTTGTTACTCGGCGAATTCCTTGCCGGTGACCCAATATACCGTTCCCAATCCCGCGCCTACGGCCACGCCTTTCGGCACCCCGGTAGTGGCCGTGGAAACCCCCACGGCATGGGGTTATGAGGACAATGGTTCGCACGGAACCGTCCTGCTCCGGTCGGCCTCCGATTGGACCCTTTATTGGACCGATTGCGGCCTTCCCGTCCCGCCCGCCCCGGTGGATTTCACCACCATGATGGTGTTGGTCCCGGGCGGCTATTCCTTGGGCCAAATATGCTATACCCCCACGAACATCATCGTCGACCAAGGCACGGGATCCGGGGGGGCACAGATATATTTTCCCCTAACCCCCGTGCCCACCCCATCGACCCTTCAAAAGGCTTTTTGCTTGGTGCCCGCCTCGAGCCTGCCGGTGAGTTTTAACAGCACTTACATTTATTATTATTGAGGGGTTCAATTGGAATAAAACGGTTTTAACCGGCTCTTGTTAGGGGAAGGAAAATCCTTCCGTGCCCCTGAATAGGAGACTGGCGCCTTGAACCGGTTTATTTCCAAAAATTTGCCCTTTCTTCTTCTGGCTTTTTGCCTGGTGCCCGTCCGTCCGGGCGGGGCGAGTGAGCCATTGAGCAAAGCGCCTTGGTCGAGGCCCCGTCCCCCCCAGGGCAGTTCCGCGACACGCGTTTTCCCGGGTTCCTCCAAGTTGAAAATCATGGGTTCCTATGCCCGCATGCCACTGGCTTTCGAGGCCAACCAAGGCCAGGCGGATTCCCATATCCAATTCTTTGCCCGGGGGCAAGGTTATTCCGTCGCCCTGTTGGGAACGGAAACGGTCCTTACCCTTAAGGGCGCCGCAGTTGGTTATATGCCCTGGACCAAGGGGCAAAAATTCTCCACCAAGACCCAAGTCGCCTCCGTTACCCCGCCTATCGCATTGCGCATCGGTTTCGCGGGGGCCGGTGAAGGGGTTTACTCGGAAGGACTGGACCCGCTTCCCGGCGTGAGCAATTACTTTATCGGGAAAGACCCCTCCCGGTGGCGCACCCGGGTGCCCCACTACGCGAAGGTCCTCGTGCGCGACGTCTATCCCGGCGTGGACGTGGTTTATTACGGAAATCAAGGCAAGTTGGAATATGACTTGAGGGTGAAACCTGGCGCAGATCCCGCGATTATCCGCATGACCTACGAAGGGGCCGACGAAGCGGCGGTGGACGGCGAGGGGAACCTGAAGCTTACCTTCCGGGATCAGAGCCTGACTTTCAAGGCCCCGGTTCTCTACCAGGAAGATGGCGTGAACCGGACGTCCGTGAGGGGAAAGTACGTCACCCGGGCCAAAGGCGAATTTGGCTTTGAGGTCGAAAACTATGATGCCCGCATGGCCCTCACGATTGACCCCGCCCTGGATTATTCCTCCTACTTGGGCGGCACGGGCTCGGACCAGGGTTTTTCCATCGCGACCGACGCGGCCGGCAATGCTTATATTACCGGCGCCACGATAGGGCTTTACCGCGGGATTTATTATTTTGGGACTCCCACGCCGCTTTCCAACGACTTTCCCACGACTCCCGGGTCCTTCCAGCCGGTGGCCCCCGGCAACCAAAACGCCTTCGTGACCAAAATCAGCCCCGACGGCTCCACCCTGGTTTATTCCACCTACCTGGGGGGAACCACCTGGGACGAGGGGAGCGGCATCGCGGTGGACGCCGCGGGGGAAGCTTATGTCACCGGTAGCACGGGCTCGGCTGATTTTCCCACCACACCCGGGGCCTACCAAGGCGCCTTTGGGGGAGGAGTAGGGCTCTATTCCTATCCCAGCGACGCGTTTGTCTCCAAACTCTCCGGCGACGGATCCTCCCTACTTTATTCCACTTACCTGGGCGGGAGCGGGGATGATTTTGGAATGGCCATCGCCTTGGATGCCCTGGGGAAAGCCTACCTGACCGGGCAGGCCGGGCCGAATTTTCCCACGATCCCGGGAGCCTACCAAACCAACTCCACGGACAACGAGACCTTCCTGGCCAAGATCAATCCCGGGGGCGGTGGGGCGGGGGACCTGCTTTACTCCTCTTATATTGCCACGACCGCCGCTGACCCCACCCAGTCCGGAGGAGGAGGCGGCAGCGTGGCGGTGGATTCCTCCGGCAACGCTTTTTTGACGGGCTACACCCTTGGAAATTTCCCCACGACCCCCGGGTCCTTCCAACCGGCTTTCAACGGGGGAAGCTCGATCAACACGCCGGGCTCCGACGCTTTCATCGCGGAGGTCCGTCCCGCGGGGGCGGGAAACGGTGACCTGCTCTACTCCACTTTCCTTGGCGGCACCGACAATGATTACGGGAATGGTATTGCCTTGGACGCGATGGGAAACGTCTTCGTGACGGGAACCACCGGCTCCTCCGATTACCCCACCACTTCCGGGGTTTTCCAGTCCGCCCCCAATGGAAGCGGCAGCGCCGTCTTGAACTACCGGTTTTATGGGGTTTTTTTGTTCTGGTTCGGTGGAATCGGCGGCAGCGACGCCTTCGTGGCGAAATTGCGCCCGGCCGGGACGGGTGCGGGGGACCTGGTTTATTCCACCTGCCTGGGGGGAAGCTCGGGGGAATCGGGCAACAGCATCGCCGTGGATGGCTGCGGCAACGCCTACGTGACCGGCGCCACCTCTTCCACGGACTTCCCGATCACCTCCGACGCCGCCCAAGTTACCTACGGGGGCATAACCACGCTGGGCGGAGGAATTCCTTACACCTTCACCATCGTTGAGGACGCTTTTTTAAGCGAGATAAGCCCAGACGGATCCACCCTGCTTTATTCCACCTACCTGGGGGGAAGTGGGGAGGATGAGGGCTATGGGGTGGCGTTGGACGGCGCCGGCAATGTCTATTCGACCGGCGAGACCTATCAACCCCAGGTTTATTACCCTGTCGGTTGCCCGTCATGCCCCATCCCCATCGCGGTGAGGCCGAAACTTCCCCCCTACCCTCCCGCGTACCCCTCAACTTCGAACGATTTTCCTATTACCGGCGGCGTTTTCCAGGCGCTGGAGGGCGGATCCGGTGACGCCTTCGCGGTCAAGTTCCAGGGATTCACCTATTGCGCGCCCAGTCCCACCAACACACCCACGAACACGGCCACCAACAGTCCCACGCCTACCGCCACTTCCACGGCGACCTCCACCCCCACCCCGACCGGCACCAGTTCGGCTACCTCCACGGCTTCGCCCTCGCCTACCCAGACCCCCACGAATACGCCGACATTAACGTCCAGCAATACGGCAACGGCGACCGCCACTTTAACCACCACGGCCACCCCGACCCTCACATCGACGGCCACCGCCACCAACACCCCAACTTTCACTTCGACCCCGACAGCGACTTCCACACCCACGAGAACCCCTACCTCCACCTTTACCCCTCTCCTCACCTCCACTTTCACCCAAACTCCCACAGCCACGCCGGGGAGCGAGACTTTCTTCGTGTCCAAAAACCTTCTTCAGGGAGGGAGTACCGTCACAATCCATACGGTCACCTGGGATTACCCGGGGGCTTTCGCCTTGAAGATCTATAACTCGGCGGGGGAGTACATTAAATCCTTGGACGATGGGAACATGGTGGGGCCGTTGGACCGTTCCTACACCTGGGATGGCACTAACCGGTCCGGGGAACCCTGTGCCAGCGGCATGTATATCATTTACTGGACGCACCCTTACGGGGCTCAAATGGCGAGGATCCTGCTTATACGGTAAGAAGCAACCGACCTTAAGAATTCGAGGTTTAATGTGAAAACGGGTTTGAATATCATTGGGTAATATTGATTCCTTATGGGGAATAAATCCCAGGCTTCTTGCTCTTTACGAATAGGGGAACTACGTCACCTTTAGCCATGACCCTTATTTCGGAGGAGTCCTATGAAAAAGCCAATCGCCGCCCTATTGATCCTGACCGCCTTGATGTCGCCGCTGGCTTGTGGGAGAGGCTCCCTGGATATCACCCCGCCAATTCCCCCCACTCCGACGGGTTCGACTACGGCGACGCCCATCGCGTCGCCTTCGCTCACCGCTTCGCCGACACCAAGCACGACCGTTTGCGTCCAGAACATGCTTTGCATCGCGGGTTACCATTGGGATTCCTCGGTCTGCAACTGCGTTCCGAACGCCACCGGCACTCCCAGCATCGTTTGGACCGCCGCCTCAACTTCACCTACGCCCATGGGTTCGATGACGGCTACGCCGTCCCTCACCACTTCGCCTTCGCCAACGCCCACCTGGACCCCGACCGCCGGCACTTGTGGGATCGCGGGCGCCAGCCCGGCTGAATCCGACAACCTCCTGGCCGGAAGCCTTTACCAAGCCCTTAAGTCCAACTCGGGCAACATCTTTTTCTCGCCCTTCAGCATCCTGACCGCGCTTTCCATGGCGCAGGAAGGCGCGAATGGGGACACGGCCTGCCAGATGCAAACGGTCCTGGACCTGGACCCGCTCGCGGCCACCCGCCTGCCGGCTTTCCAAAGTTTCCTCAACACGCTCAATGCCCCTTCCATGCCCTACACCCTCATGACCTCGGACAACCTCTGGGTCCAGCAGGGCTTCAACCTGACCACCAGCTACGTCAACAACATGAAGAACTATTACAACGCCGGGGTGACCAACGTGGACTTTGTGGGGAATCCCACGGGCGCCCTCAACACCATCGACGGGGCGGTTTCCCAGCAAACCGGCGGTTATATCCCGCACCTCCTTTCCGCCGGGGATATCAACCCGTATCTTAAACTCATCCTGACCAACGCGGTTTTCTTCAAGGGCACTTGGCTGACGCAATTCCAGACCACCATGACCTACCTTCAGAACTTTTACCTGGACAACGGGACCTCTGAATCCGTCAGCATGATGCACGCGAGTATTCCCGCGCCGATCGGCAATTTCAACGGGACGGCCAGCGTCCTGGCCCTGCCTTACAAGGGTTCGGGAGCCTCCATGTATATTCTCCTTCCGCCCTTGGGAGGGACCGCGGCCCTCGAGAGCGCCCTGACGCCTTCCAATATCCAAGGCTGGCTGGCGTCCAACGGCGCGGCCATGACGGCCGCCTTCAACAGCCAGCAGGTGGAGGTGGCCCTGCCCAAATTCACCTTCTCCACCCAGTACAACCTTGCCAGCACCTTACCGGGAATGGGAATGACCCTCCCGTTTGTGGCGCCTTCCCCCGGCGGCCTCGGGGCTGATTTTTCGGGAATTGACGGCATGACGGGGAACTTGCGGGACCTTTACATCCAATTCGTCGTCCACCAAGCCTACGTGGGAGTGGATGAGACCGGCACGACCGCGGCGGCGGCCACCGGTGTGGGGATGGGGGCCACTAGCGTCGTGATGACCCCCCCGCCCTTTATCGTGGACCATCCCTTCATTTTCCTCATCGTGGACAACGCGACGGGTGCGGTGCTTTTCATGGGCAGGGTTAGCAACCCATTGGGTTGATTCCAATTGGAAACCGCGGGAGTTCGGACATGAAAAAAGGAATATTTTTCTTAGTGGTTATCGCCGGTCTGGCGGTTCTGAGCGGGGCATGCCAGCCCACCTTGACCCTTCCGGTGATGCTCACGCCCACCGCCACCCCGAGCCCAATCCCGACCGTCAACTTGACCCCTGTTTGCGGATCGATCCCCGCCACTATTTCCGGCGGCATGTACGGGTTGGCAAATAGCGGTGTCCGTGTCCTTCACAACCCGACCGAATGGAACAACTTCTCATCCAATGGTTACCTGACCCTTACCTTTGCCGGCACTCCCACGCCGTCCCCCGGTGTTCCCACGCCGCCCGTTGATTTCAACACCCAGATGGTGGTGGTGGCGGCCGTGCCCGAACCCTGTGACAACACGACCTTGACCATCACGGATGTCTGCGTCGGCCCCACCGAGGTAACGGTGGACGTGACTGCCTCCACCTGCATCACCTGTCCGATGTGCAACATGGCCTCAATGTATTGTATGGTTACCTCGGCCGTTGCCGCGCCGCAGTCCAGCCTGCCCGTCTCGGTGATTTATACTTATATCTCCCATTGAGCCGGTTCCCGGGACCCCGGTCCCTGATGGCCCCTTCCGGCCTCAAAAACCCTTTTTTGGACGGTTGTTGGGGTAAAATTCCCTGGTATGAAATCGAGATGTTTTGCCCCCCGGTAGAATCTTTTGGAGGGATCCGCATTGCCCGGCTCAAAAATGAGAATCATGATGAGGGAAACGGCGATCATCCTTTTCTTTTTACTGGGAGCGCGCCTAGTTTTCGCCCAAACCTGCTGCGTGGACGGCGCCTCGACCATCACCACTTTCGCGGGAACCGGGAATCCCGGCAATTCGGGCGACGGTGGGCCCGCCACCCTGGCGGATCTCATCCCCGTTTCCGGGTACACGGACGCGGCGGGAAACACCTACATCGTGGACGCGGTCAACAACGTGATCCGAAAGGTCTCCCCCCAGGGTGTCATTTCCACCTTCGCGGGGACCGGGGCGTCGGGCCTTTTCGGAGACGGGGGGCCCGCCACCCTCGCCCACCTGGGGCTGGAATTGGCCTCCTCCATCATGGGCGATTCGTTGGGGAACATTTACTTCCTGGATACCGATAACTACAGGATCCGGGTTGTGGACTCCGGCGGAACCATCAACACCGCGGTGACGATCGGAAGCCTGAGCCCCGGCTTCCCGCAGGTCATGACCATGGACCCTGGGGGCAATTTCATCGTGGGGGTCTACCCCTTTTCCGGCTCGGGGGCCAATTGGATCGTCAAGGTGACCCCGTCCGGTGCGATGACCACTCTCGCCGGGACGGGAGCGACCGGTTTCTCCGGGGACGGGGGGCCCGCCACCCTCGCCATGATCGGGGAGCCGGACGCCATCGCCCTGGACGGGGCCGGGAACATTTACTTCAACGACAGCGGGAATTCCCGCGTGCGGCGGATCGACCCGTCCGGGGGGATCACCACCGTGGTGGGAGACGGGACTTTCGGGCACACGGGGGATGGCGGGGCCGCCGTCACCGCCGAGATTGGCGACACGCAGGGCCTGGTTTTCTGCGGGGGAAGCCTCTACCTCTCGGATATCGCCGGCTATCTGCGGGTGGTTTCCCCCGGGGGGATCATTTCCACCATCGCCGGGAATGGGGTTGAGACTGACTCGGGGGACGGCGGACCCGCCTCCTCGGCCTCCCTGAATTTTCCGGGGGGAATGTGGGTCGACCATGATCAAAGCCTGTATGTGGCCGACAGCGCCATCGTTCCCCTGAGCTCGCCCCCGGTGGACCTGTTCGTGGGCAACCGGGTGAGGAAAATCTTGAGCGCCTGCGTCCCGACCGCGACCCCCACCCGGACATCCACCAGCACCCCGACCCTCACCCCTACCGCTACCTCAACCGCGACCTTGACCCCGACCTCCACGGCGACCGCCACTCCCACAGTTACTTTGAGTCCTACGGCCACTCTTTCCCCCACGGACACCCCGACGCCGACTCCCACCCCGAATCCTTGTCCGCCGGGTTATACGGGACCCGAACCTCCGGACCCCGGAACCTGTTTTACCTATCCCGCCCCGGCCAAGGGGGATCAGGTGCGTTTCGCTTATTTCATGCGGCAATCGGGAAGCGCTGAAATCCTGGTGCGCAATGAGCGGGGCGACCTTTTGGCCGACTTGGCCCAGCCCGCCATCTGCGGGGCGCAAGTCGCGGTCCTGGATATACGTTCCTACGCGGCGGGGGTCTATTTCTACCAAGTCCGGCTCAATTACGGTTCCGGCGGCGAGAAACTGGCTTTGAAAAAGTTCGTGGTGGTCAAATGAAAAAACAGCCCACAGTCGACAGCTCACAGTTGACAGGTAGGACTTTCAATCAATCACGGAAAATCGTGCTCATTACCGGCTCAATGGCGATTTTTTGGGGTTTAGTGGGAGCCGCCATCTCCTGGGCCCAAACCCCCAGCGGATTGGCCGGGCTTTCCATGCCCCTGGACAACGCCCAGGCCTCGGCCCGCTCCGCCGCCTTCGCCTCGGCCTTCGTGGCGGTGGCCGATGATGGGGCCGCGCTCTTCTCCAACCCCGCGGGGCTGGGGAACTTGAACGGCGGGGAACTATCGTTCCACCACCAAATTTGGATGGCGGACACGAACCTCGATACCCTCCTGATAACCGTTCCCCTCCCGAAGTTGGGCGGGCTGGGCTTGGCCGCCAATTACGTGAATTACGGAACCTTCGAGGGGCGGGACGCGTTGGGAACGCCGGAGTCCCCTTTTTCCGCCAACCGGCTGGCCTTGAACGGCGGGTGGGGTTTCGCCTGGACCGAGGACTTTGCCTCGGGCCTGGGGTTGAAGGTCTCCCAACAAAACCTCGCCGGGAATTCCTACACCGCGGTGACCGCCGAGGGTGGACTCCTCTGGCGGGCCTTGCCGGAATTCAACGTCGGACTGGCTTTCGACGGCCTGGGCGGAAGCGGGCTTCAGGGTTACCTGCCCCTGGCCATTCGCCTGGGCGCCGCCTTCCTGCCGAGACTTTCTCCCGACTGGCGATTGACGGCTTCCGCTTCCGGGGAATTAGAGAGCGGGGGAGTGAGCCGCCTGCAGGCGGGAATGGAGGCGGTCTTTCAAGGAGCCTACGCTTTGCGGGCCGGCTATCAAATGGACCTGGCCAACAACCAGATGGGAGGCTTGACCGGCCTGACGTTGGGAGCGGGCTACCGCCTGGAGAGCTTGTCGTTGGATTACGCCTTCCTGCCCATGGGGGACTTTGGAACCTCCCACCGGCTTAGTCTTTCCTACCGTTTCCAAGTGGAGGGAATGAAACCGCACGGCGAAGAGAAGCGTCCAATTCGGGCCGAGGAAAGCATGCCGGTTTATTCCGGCGCCGCCCTGCCCGCCCCACAAGTGGGGGGAGCCGTGAAAAACGGTCCGGCCGCGAACCCACCCAACCTCCTGGTCTTCCCCAATCCCCAACCCGCCAATACCGGGCTTCCGGGAGCCGGGATCACCCCACCCGGCGTGTCCGCGGCCAGCCCGCCATCCGCCATCGGAGTGGGCGCTCCTGGATTCCTCCAACCCACGCCGCTTCCTTCGGCGCCTAATCGCGGGAGGAATGGGAGCTCCCTTTCCATGAGCGTCTCCGAGGATTCAACGGCGAATTCCGACGCGGAGGAAGGAACCGGACTTGAATTCAGCCTGGGCCCGGACGACTTCCAACGGGCGAAAACCCTGGAACAAAAGGGGCAATATGTCCAGGCCGTCCATTACTACAACCAGTCGCTCAAAAAGAATCCCCAAAGGGCGGAGGCCTGGTGGGGCCTGGGGAACTGTTACGTGAAGCTGGGCAAGAAGGAATATGCCGTCCGGTGCCTGGAGCGGTACCTGAGCCTGAAGCCCGATACCCCCGGCTTGAGGGATTGGTTGGACCGCTACCAAAACGGCCCCACCTCTTTAGGCGGTTCGAATCCCTAAATATTTCAATGAATGGCGGGCCCACCCTGAACTATTTGGCCTTTTTGCCGTTAGGTAGGACGTATGTTGAGTCCTAAAACACTCCTACCCTTAAGAATCTCCCGGTTTTTCTTGATCGGGCTCCTCTATATAGGAAGCGACCAAGCCCTTTGCGCCGGGATCAGCAGCAAAGGAACCGATTTTTGGCTGACCTTTCCCAAGGGTGACACCGAAATGCCCGTCACCTTGCTGCTGGACATTTCCAGCCAAACCTCGGTCACGGGCGCCGTCCAGGCGGGCGGCGCCATGAACACGCCCTTTAGTATTCCCGCCGGGAACGCGGTCCAAGTGGTGGTCCCCAACGCCTTTGAACTCACCACGGCCGATGGAGTGGTCTCGAACGTGGGGATCCATGTCACGTCCACCGACCTGGTCTCGGTGAACGCCTACCGGTATGAAACCGAGGCCACCGACGCCTACCTGGGTCTTTCCACCGACGCGGCGGGGACGGATTTCCTCGTGAGCTCCTACTACAACTATGGCAACCCCCTGTGGAGCGAGTTCGCGGTCGTCGCCACCCAGGATTGCACGAACCTGACCATTACCCCGCAGAAAACCTCGGGGGGCCGTACCGCCGGAGTTCCTTACGGCATCTCCCTGCCCCACGCGGGGGACGCCTACCAGTTCCAAAACCAGACGGATCTTTCGGATGTGACGGGCACCGAAGTGGCCTCGGACAAGCCCGTGGCGGTCTTCGGGGCCCACACCTGCGCCCAGATACCCGGCACCTTCGCCCCCTGCAACTATATCGTGGAACAACTTTGGCCCGTCCAGTATTGGGGAACCCAATTCCTGACCATGCCCTTTTACTCACGCGTCACCGGAACCTACCGGTTCCTCGCGTCCTCTGACGCCACCACCGTCACGGTGAATGGGGCGACGGCGTCCATCCTCAACCGGGGGAAGTACTACGAGCACATGTACAGCGTCCCGCTTTACATTACCTCCAACAATCCCATCTACGTCACGCAATACTCCGACAGCAGCGACTCGGACGCGGTCACCAACGCGGACCCGACCATGATTTCCGTGCCCCCCATCGCGAACTATGACACCAGTTACGACCTGACGGTGCCGGTGACCGGCTTCGGGGGCAATTACCAGAGCATCCTCCTGCCCTCGGCGGGAACGGTGAGCCTCGACGGGACGGCGATTTCGGCGGCCTTGTATACCACGATCTCGGGAGCGAGAAAGGGGGCGCAGATTTCCGTTTCCACCGGGTACCATCACCTGTCCTCCAACGTGCCCTTTGGGGTGATGGATTACGGCTACGACGTCTGGGACGCTTACGGTTTTCCCGCCGGTGTTTTCTTCAGTTCCAATACCCCCGTGCCCACGCCGACGCCAGGCGGCGCCTGCAACAGCCCTACGCCCAGTCCCACCCCCACCAACACGCCCACCAAGACCCCCTCGCCGACCGACACCCCGACCCGATCGCCGACCTTTACCGTGAGCCCCACGCCCACTAATACTTCAACCCCCAGCCCCTCGCCGACCGACACCTCGACTCCCACGAATACTCCTACGCCAACCCCCACTCCCAGCCCCACCGATACGCGGACGGAGACGCCGACAAGCACGGTTACCGCCACGCCCACGATCACGAATACCAACACGCCGACCAATAGCCCGACCAATACGAACACGCCAACGCCCACATCCACGCCCACCAACAGCCCCACCCCGACGTGCACTCCAACGCCTTCCAATACCCCCACCATTACCCCGACTCCGACGCCCACGGGCACCGGAACACAGGAACCAACGCCTACTCGCACCAACACGTGGACGGTGACGCCGACAAACACGGCTACCCCCACGCCCACCCCGACGGGAACAACCACCCCCACGAACACTTCCACTTCTACATTTACGCCGACTCCTTCCGACACGCCGACAAACACGGTTACCGCCACGCCAACGCCTACCAACAGCCCAACGCCGACACCTACCCCCACCGCGACGAATACTCCCACGCCGATGGACCGGATGACACCCACACCGACGCCTACTCCTTCGTTCACCCCAACCGATACCCCCGCGCTGACTTCCACGCCTTCCAACGTAATTACTTTCACGCCAACACTAACCCCCTGGCCCACCTGCCCCATCCATGTTTGGCCGAACCCCTTCAGCCATTCCTACGCCGAGGGGGGATTCTTGAAGGTTTCCTGCCTTCCGACGGGGGCCAATGTTTGCTTCTATACCGTATCGGGGGAAAAGGTACGCCAGGTGAGGGAGCTCGGGGGGATGGCCCTTTGGGATGGAAGGAACAACGCGGGGGTTTATTCGTCGCCGGGAATCTACTATTACGTCATCCAACAAGGGGATGGAGAAGTTTTAGGGGAAGGGAAACTACTGGTTGAAGGGAATTAAGTTCTTTCGCGGGTGGATTCGAAAAAAAGCGCTCTTTCTTTGAGGCTTTCCACTTTATCCCGATTAGGTTTTTCCAAAGTTTCAGGTGAAATTAAACGAATAATGGTATATTTTACATGTTTTCCAGCCGTGATTACTTATACCTCTAAATCGAAGGGCTCCTTGTTTTGCCAAGCGCCTAAATCGTTTTTAAACAGGTGGCGGGTGTTCCGAAAAGTGATCTCCAGATCAAAAAACTTTCTTTATGGCTGCCTCCTGGTGGCGTCCTTTTTTATTTCCGCCAAGGGGATGGCGGCCTGCGGAAGTGGTTTAAGCATTTCAAGTGTCACTTCCTCAGCCGGCTCCGTGGCCCTTGGCGGAACTTTTTCCGTCACCGTGGTTTACCAGCAAACCGGGGGTTGGAATCAGGTCTATTTCCTGGGCGGGTTCAATCTCAATCAAAATACTTTCCAACCCTGCAACACGGTGGGCCAGGATTTTGTCATTTACACCGGGTTCCCCGGCAACGGAGATAGTCCTAACGCCAATAATGACGCCCCCCCCGGAGGCTATCTTGTCCATCCCGGCGGTACTGGACCGGCCACGCAGGTTTTCACGGTAACCGTTCCCTCGGGTTTGACCTCAGGCTCCACATACAATTTCATCGTTGGCGGAAGCGGATGCGACGCCAAGTGCGGAGACCTGGCCAATATGGAATCGCAGGCCTCCACCTCGATAACTATTTTGCTTCCCCCGCCCAGCTTCACGATGAATAAAAGGGTTGAGGCGGCTACGGTGGCGCCTAACGGCTTGGTGCTTTTCGATATTGACTATTATTTCGTCAACAGCGGTCCTTCCTACATTATCGATCCGATCCCGTCCAACATCACTTTCGTTTCGGCCAGTCCCGGCGGAGTCGTTTCGGGAGGGAGCGTCTCGTGGAATTTAGGCAACGTAACGAATCCCATCCAGAACACAGTTTGGTTTTTGGGACAGGTTAATTCCGGCACCGCCGATTTGACGCAAATTACCAATCAAGCGACCGGCAATGCCTTGCCGGCACCCCAGGCTTCCAACAGCGTCACGGCAGTTGTACATATCCCCCAACTCACCCTGACGAAGAGCCAATCCGCCGCCTCTTTGGCGAACGGGGCCTCGGTGACTTACAACTTGGACTGGACCGCGCCGGGACAAAATCTGCAGATTTTTGACTCCTACGACAACGTCGCCGTCGATAGCAATACCAGCGGCAGTGCAGTGCCGTGGGGCTACGATGCCACCTCTTATACCGTTGTTCCTGGCCCCGGCCCTGGAACTTCCCTGGGAAGCTGGACGGTAAAATCGGACGCCCAAAACAATAACTATATTGAGGCGACGGTTCCCTATAACCCGGCGGGAAATGGCGGGAATTACCCGGAAATGATCCGAAGTGTTCCAGGATCCAATATCTGCGACACCATCACCGTGGAAGGGGACCTGCAAATTCCGGCGACCGCTCCGGGGGCCGGATCGGGAGCTGACGCCCACATGGTTATCGCTTGTAATCCCTCGCAGGGAATCACCCTCAAGGCCGCCATCTCGATCGACAATTCCCCCGGAAACCTCTTTATCCAAAAGAACAACATCTATCCGCTCCAATCCGCGAGCGCGGCCACGGTTTTCAGCACCCCATTCAGCATTTCAGCGGGGCAATGGTACACCATGATGTCCACCGTTCAGTCCACCGGAAGCGGGACGACCACTTTCAAAATTCTGCTTTGGCCCAGGGGAAATCCGGCCAACGCCGTGACCCTCAATTATGTTGATACCTTCGCTCCCCAGCCAACCTGTTCCGGTGGTTGGAGGGCGGGGTGGCAGGCGGATGAGACGGCGGGCACAAACTGGTTTTCCAACTTGAAGGTTTTTGGGCCGGGGCCGATTGTGAACGCCGCCGTCACCGATGTCGTACCGGCGGGGGTCACTTTTACGGGCGCGAGTTCGGGCAGCTCTTATAACGCCGGAACAAACACGGTTTCCTGGGGCGCGCCGGGGGCATTCCCGGCCACGATGTTTTCGTTCGATTCACCCATTGACTGGTGGGGAACCGTGGCCTGTCCCGGGCCTATCGCCAACCAATTCACTATGGCCGCTGATTCCATTCCTCCCATAACTTCCAACACCGTTAATTTGACGGTCAACAACTGCATTACGACAACCCCCACGAACACCCCGACGAACACGCCGACCGTAACCCCCACGCCCAACGCCTGCTGCGTTAACGGAACCAATATTGTTTCCACCATCGCCGGGACGGGCGCGGTCGGTTACACGGGGGACGGCGGCTCGGCCACCTCCGCCACGATGAGTTGGGCCATGGGAGATTTGGTGGACGGGGCTGGGAACGTTTACTTCTGTGATTCCAATAATTTCGTCATCCGTAAAATTTCCCCCGCCGGCATCATCACCACCTTCGCCGGGAACGGAACGCCGGGTTCCACCGGGGACGGCGGCCTCGCCACCGCGGCTGAATTAGGAAACCCCGTTTACCTGGCCCAAGATTCGGCCGGAAACATTTACTTGTGTGACCGGGGCAACAATACCGTTCGGAAGATCTCGCCAGCGGGCATTATTACGTTGGTGACCGCCGCCGTTAACTATCCGATGGGCCTG
>DATKOC010000210.1:0-4983 GCA_035524855.1 bacterium | reverse complement strand
CTTGCCCATGCGCTCCAAAGCTTTATCCCAACTAATTCGCCTGAACCCCTTTTCGTTTTTTTGGCGCAGAAAGGGATAAGGCAGTCGCCCCAATTTCCTCAATTCGTCGTTACGGAGCTTTTTTAGCGATTCAACATCTTCCAATAACGATGGGTCCAACGCAGGAGCCGTGTTGAGCCGCAGGAGATTTAACCGAGTCAGGCAGAGATGCTTCCCCTTCATGGTCCAATCGCGCAGGCCCGCCACTCCCAAGGCACAGCCGTCGCAGACACCCCGGGTTAATACTTTATAGGCGTAAGGCAGATTGTCCCTGTTCTCCGAGAAAATCTTCATCATTTCGCGGAAGTGTTTGGGTTTTACCTGGCCCAACCCAAAGGGTATCCAATGCTCCAACCAGCGAAACCATCTTTTCTTTTTCATGCTTTGAATTTGCAACTTCTTATCCCTCGCCCTTTCAACGCCTCGGCTGGCTTCCCATCTTCAAAACAATACTGTCACCGTAAACCAGGGTATCGTGGTCGAAGTAGGACTTCTTGTAATCCAATCCCTTGACCTGGATGGATTGAACGTAAATATTTTTGGATGAATTGTTGATGGTTTTAATGGAAAGAAGGCCGCTGGGATATATTTTCTGGTTCAAGTGGATGTTCACCTCTTTGAACAACGGGCTTCCGATCTGGTACTGCCCGCTCCCCGGGCAAACGGGATAAAAGCCCAGCGCCGAGAAGAGGTACCAGGCCGACAGAGCCCCACCATCGTCGTTCCCCGGCAGGCCGTCGGGGCCGGTGCCATAGGCCTTTTCCATGAGGGCCCGGACCTGCTTTTCCGTGCGCCAGCCCTCATGCGGCACGTAATCGTATAAATAGGGATAGGCGATATCCGGTTCGTTGCCGGGGTCGTAATACCCCTTCTCGAAGCACTCCCTGAGCCGGTTCACGAATTCCTCATCCCCACCCAAAAGCATCTTCAAGCCGTCCACGTCATGCGGGACGAAAAAAAGATATTGCCAGGCGTTTCCCTCCACGTAGCCAGGCCCCCCGTTGCCCGGCCAGCTTTGGTCGCAACAGGTGGCGGTCGGGTCGAAGGGGGACATCCAGGAACCGTCGCGATTCTTGGCCCGGAGGAACCCCGTGGAGGAATCGTACAAGTTACGGTAAACCCCCGACATATGGATCGAGGTCTCATACTGGCCATCGTCCTTCAAATCCTTGGCCAACTGGGCCAAGCACCAGTAATCGTAGGAATATTCCAGGCTGGTGGAGACCGACCCCCAAAGGTTGTCCCCGCTGTCGTCATTCTTGGGAATGTAACCATATTGGAGGAGGGATTTGAGCCCCCCGAAGGTCCGGTTGGATCCGGGCTGGAGGCTTTTCCTCACCGCGTCATAAGCCGATTTGGCGTCAAAGTCCTTCAAACCCTGACGGTAGGTGTCCAGGATCACCGGCGCCGCCGGGTCCCCCACCATGACGCCCGTATCGTTTCCCGCCAATTCCCAGCGGGGCAACCACCCGCTTTCCGCGGCCATTTCCTCAAGGCTGCGGACCATGTCCAACTGCCGATCGGGGTAGCAAAGGCCCAGGAAGGGATGCAGGCACCGGTAGGTGTCCCAAAGGGAAAAAACGTGGTATCGGGTGTAGGAGTATTTCTCCATTTTCTTCACGCCGGAGCGCCCGAAACCCTGGTATTGGCCGTTCACGTCGGAAAAAACGCTGGGATGGATGAGGGCGTGGTAAAGGGCGGTGTAAAAGACTTTCAATCGGTCAGCCGTGGCGCCATACACCTCGATCTTGGAAAGCTCCTCGTCCCAGCTTTTGCGGGCCGCGGACTTAATTTCCTCGAAATCCCATCCCGGGATTTCAGCCGCCAGATTCATCCTGGCGTTCTCCACGCTGACATAGGAAATCCCCACTTTCACTCCGATGGACTCACCCTCGGCGGTATTAAAACGAAAATAGGCTCCCACATCCCTTCCGGTCTGCTCCTTGTCGGACCCCAGGACGGAGCCCCGCCAAGTTCCAACCGCCAAGGCGGGCTTGCTGAAACGCGCGACGAAATAGACGGTCTGTTTGTTCCCGGCGTAGGGGCTGCAAAAATCCCCGCTTTGGGACTGGCCCTCGACTTCCTCGGACGAGAGGATTTTGACCTTGTTCTCAAACTGGGTTTTCACCGTCACCGGATCACCCGTGAGGCGGGCCCCCGCGTCAATGAGGATATTGGCGTCGCCCTTCCGCAAGGGAAAGCTGTATTGGCTGAAACCCGCCCGGGTGGTGGCGGTCATCTCCGCGGTGATGCCGTAGGTCCTGAGGTTCACGCGGTAATAACCGGGAGCGGCTTCTTCGGAGTCGTACTCGGAACCAGCCTTGTCGGGCGGGACATGGAGTTCACCCGCCGTGGGCATGACAAGCACGTTGCCCAAGTCGGCGCAGCCCGTCCCACTCAAATGGACATGGCCGAAGCCGAAAAGGGTTTTTGAACCGTGCCGGTAGCCGGAAGGCGCCGTGGAGTCATTGTGGGGGGAAACCGAGACCATGCCCCAGGGCACGAGGGCCCCTGGGAAGGTGTTGCCTCCCCCCGCGGTGCCAATGAAGGGGTCCACGAAACGGGAAGGTCCGGCCCAAACCACGGTCGCGGCGAGGCAAGAGCCGATTAAAGCGAGTTTGACGGTCAAACGCATGAATCCCTTCGGGCGGGGCCGGCCAGATTGCGGAAAACTGTCGTTCCCAAATTTCGGCGGAGGCCTTAGAATGCATCCGTCGAGAGGGATGCCAACTCCGGGAGGCTGAAATTGTTTTTGAGGCCCCAATTATCCTCCATCCGCGCCCGTTTCGGATACCCCTATCACCAATGGATGACGCAGGAATTCGACGAAAACGGCTGGAAGCTGGTCCAGCGCAGCATCGACCAAAAACGGGCCCATGACGTGACCATGTTGATCGAGGGCCCCGACGGCCGCTTCGCCCTTATGAGCAAGCACAGCTATCCCCCCGGCATCTTCCGCTCCCCCTCCGGCGGGGTCAAACCCGGCGAGGACATCGTCACGGGGGCGCTCCGCGAGGCCAAGGAGGAAACGGGCCTCAGCATCGAGTTGAAGCGATTCCTCCTGCACATTACCCTCGACATCGGCCATTCGGGTGAGGTCATCACCTGGGATTCCTATGTTTTCCACGCCACCACCCGCGACACCCAGCTCAAGCCCACCGACCTGAAGGAGGTCAAGGAAACCCAATGGGCCACCCGGGAGCAGGTCATCGGCATGGCCAAGATGCTCAAGGACACGGGTAACGGGGGCCTCATGTACCGGGGCGACCTGACCGCCGCCTCCCTTTGGACGCTCGACAACAAGCTGGTGATGCGGGAAGCCACCCAAAAGGATATGCCTGGCATCGTCAAGTCCCTTATCGCCAACCGGCTCCACGTGGAGAACATGGAGAACACGCTTTGGTGGATCGCCGAGATCGAGAACCTTTCCTGCGCCACCGTGGGTATTACCGCCCACGAGGACTGCGTGGAGCTGACGGGCCTCACCGTGGACCCCCTCTACCGGGGCAAGGGCCTGGGCCACGCGATGGTGGAATACGCCTGCGACCAATGGCATAACCCGGAGAACCGTAAGAAATTCTCACAGATTCAGAAGGTCTTCCTAAACGACAAACTTTGGCTGATCACCGCCTCACCCGGATACTTCCTGCCGGTCAACTTCGTCATGACGGATAACCCGTTAGTACCCGAAAGTCTTCGGAATCGCTTAACCGGCCCCCGGGCCCGCTGGTCCGGCATGCGCTACCAGCTTTATAAACTTTAGCCGACGAATTACCGGGCCGAAACAATTCCTTCCTAAACCCCCATCCGTTCTTTTTTTCAACCGCCGTTTTTCTTTTCAAACACGCCTGCCCAGCATTCCATTCCGAATTCAGGACGGAACATCTGGAGGTCCTCAAGGGCGTCATTGAATGGTTTTTACTTTTTTGGACTTTACGGCATGGGGTAGAAAAAACGTTCGAGGGATAAGTCCGTCGGCAGAAAATCAACAATTAATGCATCACTAAGATCTTGGATATCCAAACCTTCCCATTATCCCTGGCGACCAAAAAATAAATCCCACTAGCGACTTTTTGGCCCGCTGAAGTCGTGCCCTTCCAGGCATATTTCCGCGTTCCCACGGTGGAGAAATGTTGCTTTTCCAAACTTGCGGCCGTAATCGAAGAAGTAGACGAAATTGTCGTTACCAATTGTCCCGTAGCGTCATAAACAGTCAAGGAGGGATCAGATAACTGGGTGGAGGTCAGCGTAATCGTTGAACTATCCTGGCCAGGACGCAATACATTCGGGGCCGCCACTAAACCTCCTGAACCTCCAGGACTGGGTAAACTTCCCTGAGTAATAGTCCCAGTGGGTGTGTCGGTCGAAGTTGGGGTATCCAACGGGGTATCGGTACTAGTCGGTGTAAGGCTCTCCGTCGGCGTCGTGGTTGGTGTCCTGGTATTTGTCACGGTCCAAGTGTTGGTCGGGGTGCGCGTATCCGTCACCGTTCGGGTGTTAGTCGGCGTACCAGTCGGTGTCCGCGTATTGGTTACCGTGGTGGTGTTGGTAGGAGTCCGGGTGTCCGTAACAGTGCGGGTGTTGGTCGGAGTATAGCTGTTGGTGGGGGTACGGGTATCCGTGGGTGTGGAGGTGGGTGTCCGGGTATCGGTCACGGTCCAAGTGTTGGTCGGGGTGCGTGTGTCCGTCACCGTTCGAGTATTAGTTGGCGTACCGGTTGGGGTCCGCGTATTGGTTACCGTGGTGGTGTTGGTAGGGGTACGAGTGTCCGTAACAGTGCGGGTGTTGGTCGGGGTATAGCTGTTGGTCGGGGTACGGGTGTCCGTGGGCGTGGAGGTAGGCGTCCGGGTATTGGTCACGGTCCAAGTGTTGGTCGGGGTGCGTGTGTTGGTAGGGGTACGAGTGTTAGTTGGCGTACCGGTTGGGGTCCACGTACTGGTTACC
>DATKOC010000209.1:0-11857 GCA_035524855.1 bacterium | reverse complement strand
AATTTTGAATAATTAGGTCCAATTGCTTGGAAAGGGGCGGCAAGTCTACGGAGACGATTTCCCAAAGGATTTCGAGGTCCACCTGGTCATAGGCGTGGATCAACCTATTTCGCAAGCTGATGACTTGTTTCCAAGGAAGCTCGGGGTAATTCTTGCGGGTTTCTTCGGGTACTCGGGTTGCGGCTTCTCCCAAAACCTCCAAAAGGCGGGTCAAGGCAAGGTTCAAAACACGGTCTTTAGCTAAGTCGTCATGGGTTTTGTTTTGGGTGAGGGAAGCGATTTCGTTGACTGTATCCTGCATTTGCAGGAAAGAAACTTTAGGATCGTGCCGCGTCATAGAGAATTTCGGATTCAGATATCGCCTGGTCTCGAAAATAAGGGCTTAAAGATTGGGGGGTGTTCAGGTCCACCTTGCGGCCAAAGAAGGCTGAAAGGTCATCAGCCAGGGAAAAGAAGGCCAGCCCAGGGGTATGGCCCTTATCGAACTCCACTAAGAGGTCGAGGTCGCTGGCAGGTTTAAAGTCGGCACGCACCGCCGAGCCGAAAAGCGAAAGCTTCCGGACATGGCGTTTTTTGCAGAAGTCGGCCAGGGCTCTTTTGTCCAAAGTGATCATGGGGCTCATAGTGGTTTTATTATAGCTCTCGCTTTGGCGCAGACGCCATAACCGAGTTTGACACGGATATGACAGGGACTGTTCTGAGGACTGAAATCGGTGCTTTTTTAATCCTGCTTCATGAAACGCAGGAGGGCAGGGCGGCGTGAGCCGAAATTTGGTGTCATATACGTGTCAAACGGAACCGGTTTTTACCGTCTCCAACCAACTTCAACTAGCGCCAACCGTCACTCCAAAAAAATGGCCCTTGCCGGCTTGGGTCGTCTAACCCTTACAGGCAAAGACCTTTCAAACTGTACTGGGGACTTAATTTTTTTACAAACTACCTAGGCGGGATCGGCAAAATGCTTTCGGCCCCCTGTCACGCAGGAGGTCGCGGGTTCGAGCCCCGTCAACCCCGCCATTAAAATAAAAGCCCATCAGCCGAAAGGTTGATGGGCTTTTTTGTTTTATGGCAGAGTTAATGGGGGCGAGAACCCGGGAAAGGTCAAAGGAAAATGGGAGTTTTCCTTGATGTAGAAGGGGGCCCAAGGGGGAAACTGGTTTCCTCCCTTGAGCGGAGCGGTTCGATTGCCCCGTCAATCTTGACGGTTATTTTTACACGGTTTGAGCGGTGAGTTCTTTAGAAGGCTTCTCGATGCGGAACTTCTTCACGGAGAACCGTGACATGGCGTTCTTGGTGACGCTCTTGGCCGAGAGCTTGTAGAGGTATTCCCCGGCGGGTTTGCCCGCCGCGTCCCAAAGGGTGACCGCGTAGGCGCCGCCTTCCTTCTTTTCCTCGACCTTGCCCACCAGGGTTCCGGCGGAGTCGAACACCTCCAGGGTCACGTTGCAGTCTTCCTTGAGGAAATAATAGAAGCGGATGGGCCCGGGCCCCGGGGGCGTCGGGAAGATCCCCATGTCCTCGGTGAAAACGGCGTTGGAGAGGCCCTCATCGGACGTGATGGGGAGGTCCTTCAGGCGCAGGACCGGGTACTGGTCGCTGTGGAGCCTCAGTTCGTACCGCCCCTCCGGGAGGCCGGAGAAGCTGAAGGCCCCCTTGGGGTCGGTGATGGCCGAGGCCGCTTGGCGGTCGCCCTTGACCAATTCCACCTTGGCGCCGGAAACGGGCGTCACGCCGTCCTTTCGCAGGAACGTCCCCTGCGCCTTGCCCAGGCGCCGGATGATCACCTTGCGTTTGGAGGCCAAGGGGCCCGGGTTGCCGTTCTTCCCCACCGCCGCCACGTGGAAATACCAGGTGCCTTCCTCGATGTCCTTGAGCTGAACCGAGCGCTCGGAGGTGGAGAAATCCTCCGCCGTCAGGTAGTCATTCTCCTGGTGGCTGAGCTTGTAAACGTAGCCCTCGGGTGTGAAAGAGCCGTCGTGACGGTCCTCCCAGGTGAAGAGGGGGTCGTGGTGGTTGACCGCCTCGTCCTCCCGCGGGTGGGTGGGGCTGGAAACGACGGGCGGGGGCATTTCGCCCGCGGCGGTCTGCACCCTAAAGTGCGTGGGCTCGGAGAAATTACCCGCCTTGTCCTTCACCACCGCGTGCAGGTACCAGACGCCGGGCTCGGAGGCCTTGAGGATCATCTCAGGCTCGGTGACTCGCTGGGCCTCGTTGGGGGCCGGCTGGGTCTCGGGCGAGCGGTCGAAAACCACGTAGAAGGAATCCACCCCCGAGATCTTGGGGGCGGCCGTGAGTTTGGCCTGCACCCGGTTGGCCGAGTACCAGGTACGGGAGTCCGGGTGGCTGGTGGAGGTGATCTGGGGCGCCGAGGGTTTCTCGCGGTCGATCTTCAGGCGGTAGCGGGCCGGCTCGGGGCTCACGTTCCCGGCCTTGTCCTTGGCCAAAAGGTGGAAGTACCAGATACCGCTGGCGAGGTCAGTCAGTTCCGCCCGCCGCCCGTCGGTGAAGGTCGCCGTTTCCGGGTCGGGCCGGGTGTTGGGACTCTGGTCCAAAACGTAGTAGTAGCCGGCGATTCCCGTGGCGTCGGCGGGCGCGTCCCAAACCAGGATAGGGGAGGCGTTGGAGCTCCAATCATCCAGCGAGTGCGTGGGGCTGGTGACGACCGGCGAGCCCACCCCGTGGTCGGAAAGGCAGGCGGCGGTCTGGTTTCCCTCGTGCTGTTCGTTGCCCATGCGGTCCACGGCCTGCACGCAGTAGTAGTAAACGACGTTTTCCTTCAGCTTGCCGCCGTCATCGGTGAAGGCGATGCCCTTCACGTCCCCATCCATGGAAATCTTGACCTTCGGTTCCCCCTCCACCCAGCGGTAAACGCGGTAATAGTCGGTGCCGGAAATCTTGTCGGCCACCGGGCTCCATTTGAGCTCGATATCCCCTCCCGCCTTGGGCGTGGCCTTGAGCTGCGTGATGGAGGCCGGGGGTGAGATGTCCACCGTCACCGAGGCCATTTCGTTTTGCGGGTAGGCTTCCTGGTTGCCCGCCCCATCCTTGGCCCGGACGCGGAAGGCGTAACGGGTGCCGTCCTTGCCGTTGAAGACTCCTGATTGGTCCGAAACGTCCATCAGCCAGTCGGCCCAGGCGCCGTTTTCGCCCGTCTTCACCTGCACGTCGAAGGAAACCACGTCGCTCAAGGGGTCGGTCGCGCCCCACTCCACACCGATCTTGGTCTTGTCGATGACCGGCGGCAGGGGCTTTAGGGTGGATTTGGGCGGCTGGGTGTCGATGAGCACCGCGTAATGGGCGGCTTCCTTGCTGAGGTTCCCCACCTTGTCCTTGGTCGTCAGGTGGAAATACCAGCGCCCATCCTTGAGGGCCGGGGCGGTCAGGCTGGTTTCGGTGATCCACTTGCCGTTGCCGGGACCAGGGATGCTGTGGGGCTGGCTGTCGAGTGAGGCGTAGTAGCCTTCCACGCCCGAAAGCTCCTTGGGTTCTTCCCACATGAATTTCGGGGTCGTGGCCTTGACCCATTGATTCAAGGGGTGGGTGGGGCTCTTGATCTCGGGCGCCAGGGCCTGGGAATCGATCTGCACCTTGTACTTAACCACCGGGCCGATGTTTTCCGCCCGGTCCTTGGCGCAGATGTGGATATACCAGACGCCATCCTCGGGCAGGGTCAGCACCGTGCCCCGGGAAGTCGTCCAGCTCATGGTCTTGGGGTCCCCGGTCCAGTTTTCCTCGTGGCTGGAGGCGATATAGAAGCCCTCGATGCCCGAAAGGTCGGCCGGGTCCTTCCAGGTCAACTCCAACCGGCGAGAGGGGTACCATTTGGTGGCGTCGGGGTGGCTGGGCGAGGCGATTTCGGGTTCCCCCACGGTGGTGTCCAGCCGCACCCGGTAATAGGCGGCTTCCTTGGAAGTGTTCCCGGCGGCGTCCTGGCAGATAACGGCCAGGGTGTGGACCCCATCCCGGGGGATGTCGAGGTTGAGTTCCGTTTTGTCGGTGAAGGCCGCCTTCTTGGGGTCCGGCAGGCTCTTGGGGTCCTCGGTGAAGCTGTAGTAGTAGCCGGTCACGCCCGAGAGGTCGTCGGGGGGGATGATCTTGAAGCTGGCCTTGGGTCTCGAATACCAGATTTCCTGTTCCGGGTGGGTGGGGGAAGCCAGGAAGGGCTTGGCCACCTCGCTGTCCAC
This sequence comes from bacterium, assembly GCA_035524855.1. Lineage (GTDB taxonomy): Bacteria > Oederibacteriota > Muellerivitia > Muellerivitales > Muellerivitaceae > DATKOC01. The sequence goes on along the minus strand of DATKOC010000209.1, from coordinate 7,673 downwards.
CCGCAAGGGGTAATGGACGGCCTTCCAATCCAGGTTTCCCGCCTTGTCCTTGCTGGTGATGTGGAAGTACCAGAGCCCGTCGTCGGTCAGCTCAAACGAAACCGTCCGCTGGGTGGTGAAAAGCGAGGTCTTGTCGTTGGGCACGGTGTCGGACTTGCGGTCGATGTTGTAGTAGTAGCCCTCGATACCCGAGTGCTCGAAGGGATCCTCCCAGTTGAGGACCACCCGGCGGTCGTTGTACCAGCGCACCGGCTCGGCGTGGGTGGGGGAGGTCACCTGCGGCGGGCTGGCCTGGGTATCCACCAATACCTTGAAATGCCCCGCCTGGGGCGAAAGGTTCTCCGCCTTGTCCTTGGCGCGAACGTGAACGTACCAGACGCCGTCCTTCAGGTCGCTGAAAACAATCTTCGTCTTGTCGGTAAAGGGCGAGGAATTGGGGTCCGGCATGGTCTGGGGCTCAGTGTTGATCACATAATAGTAGCCCTCGATCCCGGAGAGGTCGTGGGGCGGGGTGATGACCACTTCCAGCTTGTTGTTGGAATACCACTGTTCCTGCTGGGGATGGGTGGGAGAACTCAGGACCGGCGCCACCGCCTTGGTGTCGATACGGATGGCGTAGTGGGCCGCCAACGTTCCCACGTTGCCCGCCTTATCCTGGGTCGTGATATGCACGTACCAGAGGCCGTCCTCCAAGGGGCCGAGGGTGAGGCGGTTCTCTAGGGTGAATTCTCCCGTTCCGGGGCCGGGCACCGTGGCCGGCTCGTGATCCGCCTTGACGAAAAAGCCTTTGACCCCCGAGAGGTCGGTCGGAAGGTCCCAGGCGATGACGGGGGTGGGATTGGCCACCCACTTTTCCGGTTGAGGATGGGTGGAGCTGGTGACCATGGGCGGAGGCAGGGCCTCGGTGTCCACCTGTATCTTGAAATGGGCGGTGGTGGTGCCGATGTTGCCCGCCTCGTCCTCCCCCACCACGTGGAAATACCAGACGCCTTGCGCGACGGAGTTGAGCGCCACCCGCTTGTCGTCGGTGAAGATGGCCGAGGGGGGCGTGGGGGTCGTCTTGGGCTCGTGGTCCAGTACATAGTGGTACCCCGCCAGGTGGGTGGCGGGGTTCAGGTGCATGATGATGTTAGGGTCCTTTTCCCACTTGCTGGCAGGGGGATGGGAGGGCGAGGAAAGGGCCGGCGGCCAGACGGCGGGAGTCTTGAAGGAGGAGTTCTGGGACACCGAGAGCGAGGAGGAACGGTAGGCGGAGACCACCCGGAACTCGTACTCGGTCTCGGCCTTGAGGTCGGTCAGGTGGATTCGGTGCCGCAGTTCCTGGCCCTTGTCGGTGACACAGCGGCGAAGGTCCGGCGAGAAGCGTTTCTCGGCGTAATGAACCTCGGAGGTCGAGGAAATATCGGTCGTCCAGGTAAGAAGCGCGCTGGAGGAAGTGAGCTTTTCAACCTTCAAGTCCGAGATCGATGGCATCCGGGCCATGTCGAAGGTGGACCGAAGCAAAGCCGCCTCGTTCTCCGTGCCCGCGTAGAGGTAGTCGTTGAAGATCGCGAAGGTCCGGACGCCTTCCGAATCCCCCGCGTAGGCGGTGGTCCAATCCTCCCCGTCCGAGGTCTTGAGGATGCGGCCCGAGTTGCCCGTGCCCGCGTAAAGGGCGTTCTCGAAAACTTCCAGGCTATAGCAGTTGGCTTCCCGGGTGCTCTCGTAAACGGGTATCCAGTCCCGTCCGTTCTTGGTGCGGAAGATCTTGACTCCCTTAGAGCTGGAAGTGCCCGCGTAAAAGGCCCCGTTGAATTCCTTGAAGCACTGCACGAAGGTCTGGCCTGTCCCGGTCATTTCCTCCCAGTTGAGCCCGTCGGGAGTGGCGAAGATAAGGCCGCTGCTGTAGGTGCCCGCGTAGAGCCGGTCCTTGAAGACCCCCAGGCAGGTGACGGCCACCTCGCTTAAGGAGCCAACCGTGTTCCATTGCGTGCCGTCGTAGGCGAAGACCCGGCCTCGGGAGCTGGTGCCGGCGTAAAGGCGGTTCTTGAAGGCGCAGAGGGTGTGGACGCGATCCTCGCCGGATGAAAAAGCCTCCCGCCAATTCTCGCCGTCCGCGCTTTGGTAGATGGCGCCGTTCACGTTGGTGCCGGCGAAGAGGACGGATTCCTTGCCCGGTGCCGCGAAGGGGGCCAGGCAGTAGATTTGGGCCGCGTAGTCCCCCGCCCCATCCTTGCGGTTGGGCGTGGGGGTGAAGAACTTGGAGTTCATCTTGGTGACGGGGATCTTCTTCCAGGAGCCCGGGGCGCCGCTGGAGGAGCGAAGCACCTGGTCCCGGCCCGTGGCGGCGTAGAGGTAGCCGCGGTAGTCGCACAGGGCGTAGAGGGTTTGGAGGTCGTCGAATGCCTCACTGCCCTCGAAGAAAGCGGGCGTGGCGGAGGCGAAATAGAGGTCCAGGACGTTCTTGAGCTTTTCCAGGGCCTCCTTGGGGGTGGAACCCTGGGCCTGGCAGCCCGGTAGCTGGGGGCAGCGCGCGACGATATTCCCGTGGGCCCGAGTTTCCAGCTCCACTGGGAAGTCGTAGGGGAAGATTTTCTTTTGGATTTTGTCGTCTTTTTTCAAACAGCGTGTCCCAGGTGTTGAGAAATCGGCGATGTTTAGCCGGACTCGCTATTTTAGACAAAGGGCAGGAGGGTTGACAGCAACATTATCAACCTGAAAAGCCGGGACTTATCCGGCTTCCGGGGATCGGAGGGGGTTTTGGCGGATCGTTAAAACCTATTCCTGGACCTTCTTTTTCCACTCGCCAAGGATGTTCAGCGCGTCGCGGGGGGTAAGGCCGTCCACATCCAGTCCCTTGAGTTCTTCCAGGATGGGGTGCTGTTCCCCCGCACCGAAAAAGGAAAGCTGGGGCACGTCGGCAGAGGCTGCCTCAGCGGCAGGCTCAGCGGACTTCAAAGGGAATCCCTGCCCCGAGCTTGCCGAGGGGTTACCCAGGAAGGTTCCCGTCTCAAGCGATGCCAGGATCTTCTTGGCCCTCGCCACCACTTCCTTGGGCACACCCGCCAAGCGGGCCACCTGGATGCCATAGCTCTTGTCCGTGCCGCCTTCCACGATCTTGCGCAGGAAGAGAATTTGCTCGTTCCATTCCCGCACCGCGATGTTGAAGTTTTTCACGTTGGGGAAAGTGGAGGATAAACGGGTCAACTCGTGGTAATGGGTGGCGAAGAGGGTGCGGGCCCTGAGCTTGGAGGCCAGGTATTCCACCACCGCCCAGGCGATGGAAACCCCGTCGAAAGTGGAAGTCCCCCGCCCCACCTCATCCAGGATGAGCAGGCTCTTGGAGGTCGCGTGGTTCAGGATGTTGGCCGTCTCCACCATCTCCACCATGAAGGTACTCTGGCCCTGGGTGAGGGCGTCGGAAGCTCCCACGCGGGAGAAGATGCGGTCCACGATGCCCGCCTTCATGCTCTTGGCCGGCACGAAGAAACCCACCTGGGCCATGAGGGAAAGCAGGGCCACCTGCCGGATATAGGTACTCTTACCCGCCATGTTGGGGCCGGTGAGGACGATAATCTCGGTGCCATCAGCTCCCAGATGGGTGTCATTGGGCACGAACTGGTCGGAGGAAAGCAGGCGGTCCAGCACGGGGTGCCGCCCGTCCACAATGGTGAGTTCGGGCGAGTCGTCCACCTCGGGCCGCACGTGGCGCCCCCGGTCGGCCACCGCCGCCATCGAGGCAAAGCTGTCGAGTTCGGCGATGATGCGGGCCACCCGCTGGAGACGGGACAGTTCCTTGGCCACCTGGCCCCGGATGCCCTCGAAGAGTTCGTATTCCAGCCGGTCGGCCTTCTCCTGCGCCCCCAGGACCTTGCCTTCCATTTCCTTGAGTTCCGGCGTGATGAAACGCTCCGCGTTGACGAGGGTCTGCTTGCGGTGGTAATCGGCGGGCACCTTGTCCAAATTAGCCTTGGAAACCTCGATGTAGTAGCCGAAGACCGAGGTGTAGCGCACTTTGAGCGACCCAATGCCGGTGCGGGCCTTTTCCTTTTCCTCCAGCTGGGCGATCCAACTCTTGCCCTCCAGCGAACCCTTCTTGAGCTCGTCCAGTTCCGGGCTGTAGCCCGCCTTGATGAGCCCTCCTTCCTTGAGGGCCAGGGGCGGTTCGTCGGCGATGGATTTTTCCAGGAGCTGGTGGACTTCCTTCAGGTTGTCCCAGCCCTCCACCCTTTCCTTGAGCCACTGGCACTTGAAGCCCGAAAGCATGTGGTGGAGCTTGGGCAGGAGACCCAGGGTAGTGCGCAGGGCCACCATGTCGCGGGCGTTGGCGGTGCCGCATCCGATGCGCCCGGCGAGCCGCTCCAGGTCCGATATCTCGCGGAAATGCTCCCGCAGGGTTTCCCGCTCCTCCCGACGGGCCAAAAGCTCCTCGACCGCGTCCTGCCGCCGCTTGATCTGGGAGACCGAGGTCAGGGGGGTCACCAGCCATTGGCGGAGCAGACGCCCGCCCATGGAGGTGACGGTCTCATCCAGCACCGAAAGCAGGGTGCCTTCCTTGCCACCGTCCCTCATGGATTTCACGATCTCGAGGTTCCGCTGGGTCGTGGCGTCCAGCACCATACCTTCCCCGACCTGGAAGGTGGAAAGGCTGACTAGGTGGGACAGGACACTATGGGTCGTTTCCTTCAAATACTGGAGGATGGCCCCCGCCGCGCGGACGGCCTGGTCGGCGCCGGAGAGGCCGAAGCCGTCGAGGGACTTCACCTGGAAATGCTCCTGCAGAACTTCCTTACCCTCGTCGGTGGAGAACTTCCAATCCTCCAGGTGGGACTGCTTGGTGCCGTTAAGGCCTTTAAGCAAATGGCCCCATTCCTCAATGGCCGGGGCGCTTTGGGCAAGTAGGATTTCGGAGGGGTTGAACTTTGAAAGCTCGTTGGCGGCCACCGAGAACCGCTCGGGACCGGTCATCTCGCAGGCCTTGAACTCGCCGGTTGTCACGTCCACGGCCGCCAACCCCAGGCTTTGGGGCGAATAGGCCAGGGCCACCAGGTAGTTGTTGGATTTTTCGTCCAGCATGGAGGCCGAAAGCACCGTGCCGGGCGTGATGACCCGGGCGATTTCCCGCTTCACCAGCCCCTTGGCCGTGGCCGGATCCTCGGCCTGCTCGCAAATGGCGATGGAAAAACCCTGTTTGACCAGCTTGGAGATGTAGTTTTCGGCGGCGTGGTAGGGGATGCCCGCCATGGGAATTTTCTGGTTGTTGCCCCCGGACCGGGCGGTCAAGGTGAGGTGCAGGACGCGGGCGGCGGTCTTGGCGTCGTCGAAGAACATCTCGTAGAAATCGCCCAAGCGGAAGAAGAGGATCTGGTCCTTGTAGGTCCTCTTCATCTCCAGGTACTGCTTCATCATGGGGGTTAGGTCATCCATGGAACACCTTTTAGTTCACAGTCGACGGTCCACAGTCGACAGCTGCCGACTGTCAACTGGCGACCGTTGACTGACTTTAGTCTTCAACCACAATCGCCTTTTCTTTGAGCTTCTTCGTCAGCGTCTTGGCGACCTTCTCGGCGACGGCACGGTCGGCGAAGTGGCCCACGCGCACCTTATAGAGTGGATAGGCCATGTCCCCCGACTTGGCGGTCACGACGAAGGAGGCGTAGCCCGCCTTTTGGAGGCTCTTCCGGGCCTTCTCGACATAAACCTTTTTGGAGAAAACCCCCACCTGCACGTGAAAGGGTTTGCTTGTTTCCTCGGCGGCGCTTTCTTTCGGGGTAGGGGTGGCTTCCACCACCGGTTTGGGTTGGGGCTGGGGCGGAATAGGCGTGTCGGTCGGGGCGGGTTGAAAAGCGGCCATGGTTTGGGGCAGGTCGGGGTGGGCCTTTTCCAGGTCGGCCATGTGACTCTTGGCGTCGGAGACTTCCAGTGACTTGGGATAATTATCCACGAGGGACTGGAAGGCCCCGTGGGCTTCCTTGTACTTCTTCTCCGCCTCGTAAGCCTGGCCCAGGCGCCAATAAACGAGGTTCAATTCGTTGTAAAGGTGGTATTGGTCCAGGATTTTTAGGTACTGCTTTTCCGCGTCGCCGTACTTCTTCATCTTCAAGTAGGCGTTCCCCATTCCCAGGAGGGATTTGGGGGCCCATTGGCTGTCGGGGGCCGCTTCGAGGGCCTTCTTATACTCCTCCACCGCGTCGTTGTCCTTGTCGGAGGCGGAAAGCGAGCAACCCAGCCAGTAGTGCGCCTCCGGCAGGGATTCGCTTTTGGGATAGCTTTGGATGAATTCTTTGTAGCTGTCGGCGGCTTCCTTGTACTTGTCCGCCAGGTAATAGCGGGCCCCCAGGTCCTTCTGGGCCTGCTCGCCCTCGGGGCGGTTGTTGTACTCGACGGCCAAGCTTTGGAACTGGTTGATGGAGACGGTGAAATCGTCCTGCAGGTTGGCCAGCATGAGGCGCGCCTTGGGGATGTAATCCTCCAGCGGCGAGGCCTTGGCCACGACCTTGTTCAGGATTTCCTTGGCTTCCTTGTATTTCTTTTTCTTGAAGTAATCCTCGGCCTTCTCGTAGGCGGAGCGCAGTTCATCCGTCACCCCGGGCGTGGCTGTTACAGCGTGCCCTTTTTGGACCAGTAAAACGGCGAGCAGGATAAATATGGTCTTCTTCAATTTTCGCTCCAGTTTAATTTTGAATGGTTGAAGTTTTCACTTCGTGAAAATAACCACAATTCATACCGACCTTCAAAAGAGAATTTAACGTGGTCGGCATAGTCCTTCAAATCATCTGTTTTCTCCAAAAACAGATGAGGGACAAAATTCATTCTTCAGAATTCAAGATGGCCTTCCCATAGAGATTCGCCACCTTGTGGCTTTCCACCTTCACTTTCACCACATCCCCCGCCTGGTAACCCTGCCCCCCAAAGACCACCGTCCGGTTTTGGCGGCTCTTGCCGTAAAAGGCGTTGGGGGTCTTGTCCGCCGGGCCGTCCACCAGTACTTCCTCGACCTTTCCGATCCGTTTCTCACAGGCCTGCGCCGCGTGGGCCCAGGCCTTCTCGTTCAGGCGGGCCAAGCGTTCGTCCTTCACTTCTTCCGGCACCTGGTCCAGCATACGGGCGGCGGGCGTCCCCAACCGGGGGGAATATTTGAAGCTGTAAACCGCGTCGTAGCGGACCTGATCCAGCAAGTCGAGCGTGGCCTGGAAATCCTCGTCTTCTTCACCGGGAAAACCCACGATGAGGTCAGTGGTGATAAAAAGGTCCTTGATCGAGGTCCGCAGCCTCGCGACCCGTTCCAGGTAATGGGCGGTACTGTACTTGCGGTTCATGCGTTTGAGGACCTTGTCCGATCCACACTGGACGGGCAGGTGGATGGACTCGCAGACCGAGGGCACCGTGGCCATGACCTCCACCAGCTCGTCGCTTAAATCCAGTGGATGGGAGGTCATAAAACGCACCCGCTGGACGCCGGGGACCTGTCCCACCTGCCGCAGGAGCTCGGCGAAGGTGATTTCTTTCCCGTAAGACTTGAGACCAAGCCCATAAGAGTTCACGTTCTGGCCTAGGAGCATGACTTCCTTCACCCCGGCCGCCGCGATGGAGCGGACGTCCTCCAGGATGCTCTCGGCAGGACGGGACACTTCCCTTCCCCTGGTAAAGGGCACCACGCAGAAGGTGCAGAACTTGTCGCAGCCCTTCATGAT
>DATKOC010000208.1:0-6897 GCA_035524855.1 bacterium | reverse complement strand
GGTCCTCACGGAAACGGTGGTGCTGGGACTGGTCTTTGGAACGGTGGGTTCGGCCCTGGGAAGTTCCTTCGTGCTTTGGCTCAACCATAAGGGCGTCCCGGCGGGCAACGAGTTCCTGTATTTCTTCTTCTCGGGCCCGCGGCTTTATCCCTACCTGAGCGTGGGAAGCCTGGTCGGGGCTTTTTTCGTGGTGGTGATCGTCACCTGCGTCTCGGCGCTTTATCCCGCCACCATGGCCACGAGGGTCGCCCCCATCGAAGCCATGGCGTCGGACGACTAGAAAGGCAATTATTAATTTTGAATTTGAAATCTAAGGAAAATTTACAATGAAACAACTGTTCCTGATCGCGTTCCGAAACCTACTCAGCCACGGGCGGCGCAGCCTCATGCTGGGCGGGGCCATCGCCGGGGTTACCGCCATGTTGGTCTTCCTGGGCTGCCTCTCCTCGGGGGTCAAGAAGACCATGCTGGACGCGGCCAAGACCGTGGCCACGGGGGACCTGAACGTGGGCGGTTATTACAAGATCACGGCGGGACAAAGCGCGCCGCTGGTGACCGACTACAAGAAAATCCAAGCCATCGTCGAGAAAACCCTGCCTGACCTGGATTTCGTGACGGCCCGGGGCCGCGGCTGGGCCCGGCTGGTTTCCGACCAAAACAGCATGCAGGTGGGCATCGCCGGGGTGGATATGGCCCATGAACCGCAATTGCCGAAGATCCTGAAGCTGAAGGAAGGCAACCTGCAGGACCTGGCCAAGCCCGGCAGCGTCCTCATTTTCGAAAGCCAGGCCAAAAAGCTGAAGGTGAAGACGGGCGATAACATGGTCTTTTCGGTTTTGACCGACCGGGGCGTGAACAACACGGTGGACGTGCGGGTGGCGGGAGTGGCGGAGGATATGGGACTCTTGACCTCCTGGAACGTCTTCATGCCCCAGGAATCCCTCAATCGGCTCTACCAGCTCAACGACTCCACGACCGGGGCCATCCTCATTTACCTCAAGGACATGAAGCGCATCCCGCAGGACATGGACCTGCTGCGGAAGGCCCTCACCGGGGCGGGTTACACGGTCTTGGACCGGGCCAACAAGGCCTTTTGGATGAAGATGCAGGAGGTGAACAAGGAGGAGTGGACCGGCCAGAAGCTGGATATCACCACGTGGGACGACGAGATCAGCTACGTCACCTGGACCCTCCAGGCCATCGACGGCCTGAGCTTCCTCCTGACCTCGGTGCTTTTGGTCATTATCGCCGTGGGCATCATGAACAGCCTCTGGATCGCCATCCGGGAACGCACCCGGGAGATCGGGACCTTGAGGGCCATCGGCATGCGGCGCCGCCTGGTGATGTTGATGTTCGTCCTGGAGGCCTTCTGCCTGGGCGTGATGGGAACGGCCGTGGGAGCCCTGCTGGGCAGCCTGGTGGCTATTATCTTCAACGCCATGAACATCCCGGTGCCTCCCGGGGCCCAGTTCTTCACCATGTCCAGCACCCTTAAGTTCGCGCTGGTGCCGGGCCGCATTTTCGGGGGGGCGGCCGTCATCACGGTCTGCTGCACGGTGATCTCGCTGATCCCCTCGTTTAAAGCCGCGCGGATGAAACCCGTCACGGCCATTTCTCATGTTGGGTAAAATTCGAATGGCAAGGCTTTTACCGCGAAGACGCGAAGTCCGCAAAGTTTAAGACCGGAAAAAATAGGGAGGCTCAAAACATGGATGGGTTTAATCGATTTTCTCCGCGATCTTCACGCCTGCGCGGTGGAATGATTGTTTTGCTTTTAGCCCTGGCGCCCACCGCTTTTGGCGCGGCGCTGACCAAGGAGAAGATGGTCGACATCCTCAAAGGCATCGACCTGCGCATCCGCAGCGGCGGGGACTACAAGGCCCTGGTTTACCTGGAGCAGCACCAGAAGGACAAGCCGGACACCGCTCAGGAGGCCCTTTGCTACCGCCGGGACGCGGACCAGAAGCTGATGATCCTCTTCACCAAGCCCAAGACGGACGCGGGGAAGGGCTACCTGCGGGTGGACCGGAACCTCTGGTATTACGACCCCACGGTGGGCAAGTGGGAGCGGCGCACGGACCGGGAGCGCATCGGCGGGACGGATTCCAACCGGCAGGATTTCGACCAGTCCGACCTGGCCAACCAGTATGACCCGGCCTTCGTGGCCGAGGAAAAACTGGGGAACTTCAAGGTTTGGCACCTCAAGCTCACCGTCAAGCCGGGCATCGATGTGGCCTATCCATTGGTGGAGTTCTGGGTGGATGAGGCCACCGGCAATTACCTGAAGCGGCAGGATTTCGCCCTTTCCGGCCGCCTCATGCGCACCAGCTACGACCCCAAGTGGGACAAGCTTTACAGCGAGACCAAGAAGGGGGATTTGTGGTTCCCCCACGAGATCCATATCTACGATGAGATCGACAAGGCCAACTCCACCCTGGTCATCATCCAGTCGGTGGACCTCTCGCCCCTGCCGGAAAACATGTTCACGAAGGCGTGGCTGGAGACGAAAAGCCGATAAAGACAGTCCACCGTCGGCAGTTTGCAGTCGACAGCAAGGTTTAAAGGATTTCCATGAACCGCTTATTTATTTTGATTTCGGCTTTTGCTCTTTGCGCGCCCGTTTTGGCCGCAGATAGGCCTTCGGAAGCGGATATATTCGGCGGGACTTCCTCCGCTACTGCGACGGCGACCCCCTCTTCGAAAGATACGGATGAAATGGCCGGGAGTTCCCATAACCTTTTAGCCAAGACTGCGGAGAACACTCAGATCGGCGGAACCATTTCCACCCAGGCGGATTATTACCTCAAAAATGGCGTTCCCCTGGACCAGGACACCGTTACCAACCCTAATATTCTCTTCCTTTACCTGGACTCCAAATTGGAGAACGACAACCGGGTTTTCGCCCGGATACGGGCTTTTTACGATCCAACCGGAGTTTCCAGCGGAAGTCCCACCGCCAACAGCTACACTAACCCCTACGGTTTCGGTAACGGCACCAGCGACAACCTCAACGTGAGCCTGCAGGAACTGCGTATTTCCACCAATCTCGACCATAAAGTTTTTTTCACCCTCGGCCGGCAAAAGGTGAAATATGGCGCGGGCAAGTTCTTCAACCCCACCGATTTCCTCAATTCCCAGCCTTTCAATTTTTTCCTGCCCTCGGACGAGCGGCCCGGAGTGGACATGGTGAAGATGCAAATCCCTTCCGGGACCGCCAACCTTTACGCGGTGGGTTTGACCGGCAATCCCACCTATGGAAACCCGGCGGGAGGATACTTCCGGGGGGAGGCGGCCTACAACGGTTTGGGGGATTTCCTGGAGGCGGGCGAAATCTCCCTTTCAGGTTACCTGCCCAAGGGCCAGTCGGGTCGGGGAGGATTTGATATTTCCCAAGGAGTGGGGGACCTTGATGTCTATTTCGAGGGGGCCGCAGGGCAGAATTCCAGCGGGAATTGGCAGGGAGCCTTTAGCACGGGGGGCAGCTGGCAAACTAAATACGGCGACCGCCAAACTGAAACGGTGTCTTTCGAGGGGGAATATTCCCAATATCCCATTCCGAGCCAAACCACGGGTTTTACCACCTATACCTCCACCCAGTTCGGGGTCTTCGCCGTTGTTTTATCCGGGCCAGGCGGTTTGACGGACATTACCTTCGTGGAAACCAACCTCTACGATTTCAACGGTCAGAGCGGGTTCTCCCGCATGGATACGGTTTGCCAGTTCACCGAGCGTATCAGCGGACGGGTTTATGTTTCCGCCCCCTGGGGGCCCGCCGGGGGAACCTTCAACCCCACCAATCTTTTGGCCCAAACCGGCGTCCGGTTGGACGTTAATTTTTGAAATTTTGCCCTTTTTCCTTGTTTTCTGAAATTCTGGGAATAAAACCCTATGATCTCGTTCTTTATTTACAGAAGCGTCTATTAGAAATTTTAGCTATTCTGAATTGGTTCCATGAAAAACATATTCCTCTTTCTTGTGCTTTCTTTGTTGGCTCTTATGCCATTGGCCTGTAGTCAGCAATATTACCTGGCACCTTTGTTATCCACGCCAACCCCCACCGTGAACGCGACCCCTACCGTTACTTCGACACCCCTCTGTGTTTACCCCCCCACTCCGACTCCAGGTGGGGGATGGTCCAGCGGCGGTACCCCGATGTACCTTAATCCCGTATCCACGCCTGTTCCCTACACGGGGAATACCACCTTTGTGATTCATAATTTGACCCAATGGCAGGCCCAATTCGGGACTACACCTCCACCTTCCGGTATGGACTTCACCACTCAAATGATTGTGGGAGGGATCTTTACCCATATTTGTAATTCCCAGGACAGCATCACAAGCGTTTGTGAGGGTTCAACTCAAGTGACCGTCATGGTCGATATGGCTCCTCCGCCTAACTGCTACATCTCCTACCCGCCCGTGACGCAAACCTTGATAGTCCCCCAAAGTTCCCTTCCGGTGATTTGGCTGACCCCCTAAGTTCATTTTGCCTGCCCCCTTAGAACCGTAATCAGCCGCATCATTTGTTACGCTCCGCTTTATGACCAAGGTCATCCCCATTTTCCCTTTATTCTCCTAACCTTTTAATAAGTCCTTCGTTTTCCTTTTGATCGACTAATGAAAACGATTAAAGGATTTTTCCCCACTTCCGAAACCCTTCTTTGGGAGGCTATCGTGAATCCTGTCTGTGTCACCATCCTCCATGTGGAAAAGAGCCCGGGAGATTCCCGCTGGCTGGAATCGGTGTTCCGGCAGGGAACGCCGTCCGGCCTTTCCTTTGGCTTCGACCGGGATACCCAATGCCGGGTGATGACCGTTCCTGACGTGGGCCAAGCTTGCGCGAAATTAAAGGAAGGGCGGGCCGACGTGGCCCTGCTTGAGTCGGCGGGCGCCGAGGAGGAGGACCTACGGGCCATCAGCCGCCTTCACCTCGCCTCCCCGGACCTGCCCATCATCGTCCTATCCCCCGATTTCCACTCCGAAGCCCTTTCACGCCTGCTGGGCAACGGAGTCCAGGAATACCTGGTCCGCGGCGAGGTCAACGGCGACCGGATATGCCACGCCGTCCGTTCCGCGGTGGAGAGGCAAAAATTCCAAGCCCAAAAAAACCGGGCCATGGGGGACCACCTTCAAAACTTCAACGTCCTCATGGACATGTCGCTCGATGGGGTGGCAGTTTTTCGGGATGGGGTGGTCCTGGCGGCAAACCCCGCTTTCGACCGCATCCTGGGTTACGAAAGGCACGGGACGGAGGGGACGGGAATCGCGGCGATCGCCCGGCCCGAGTACCGGGGTCACTTTGAGGCCCAGATCGGGAGGGGAGTGGACCAACCCCGGGTTTTGGCGGCACAAAAGAAAGACCATGCCCCTATTTTCTTGGAGTACACCATCCGGCCCTGCCGTTACGAGGACCATCCGGCCCAGGTCATCGACATCCACGACATCACCGAACGGCGCAAGGCCGAGGAGGCCCTGCGGCACCAGGCCCATTGGGACTTCGTGACGGAGCTTCCCAACCGCTACCTGTTTTTCGAACGGCTCAACAAGGCCCTTCAACAGGCTCACCAGACCGCAGGCAAGGTCGCGCTTTTTTATATCGACCTGGACCGGTTCAAGATCATCAACGACACCCTGGGCCATTCGGCGGGCGACCAGCTGTTGAAGGTGGTGTCGCGGCGCTTGACCCAAGCCGTGCGGTGGGAGGACACGGTGGCGAGACTGGGCGGGGACGAGTTCAGCATTATCCTGAGGAATGTCCATGAGTTGGAGGACGTGGCGGCGGTCGCGCGGAAGGTGCTGGAATCCCTCACTGCCCCGGTCCAGATCCATGAAAACGAACTGCATGTCTCGGCCAGTATCGGCATCTCGATCTTCCCGGACGACGCGCAGACGCCCGAAAAGCTCATCCAGCGCGCGGACGTGGCCATGTACCAAGCCAAGGAAAAAGGCCGGAATGCCTTTTGCCTCTACCATGACGCCATGGACGCGGGAGGGCTCCAAAAGCTGGACCTGCAGAACAGCCTTTACCGGGCGGTGGAGGACGGGAACTTTTATCTGCTTTACCAGCCCCAGTTTGAGCTGGCAACCGGTAAGGTTGTTGGATTGGAGGCCCTCCTCCGCTGGAATCACCCGGTGCGGGGACCGGTGTCTCCCACCGAGTTCATCCCCTTGACCGAGGAAACGGGTCTCATCATCCTGCTGGGCCAGTGGGTCCTGCGCAAAGCTTGCGCCCAGAACAAGGCCTGGCAACAGCAGGGTTTGCCGCCGGTAAGGGTTTCGGTCAACCTCTCGGCGGTACAGTTCCTCAAGCACACCCTGCCTTTCCTCATCGACCGGATCCTCAAAGAAACGGGCTTGGAGCCGCGGTTCCTGGAGCTTGAGATCACCGAGGGACTGGCCATGCGCGATCCGATCTTCACCCTGGCGATCCTGAGGGAGATGACCGAGATTTTCAAACTGAGGATCGCCCTGGACGATTTCGGAATGGCCTATTCCTCCCTGGGCTACCTCAAGCATTTTCCCCTGCATTGCCTGAAGATTGACAAGTCCTTCGTGGGAGGCATCGGCCGTTCCCCCAAGGACGACGCGATTGTGAGCGCCATCATCGTGTTGGCCCAGAAGATGGGTCTGGAGGTGGTGGCGGAGGGGGTGGAAACGGAGGCTCAATTGGAATTCCTGAGGAATCATGGCTGCAACACCTGCCAGGGATTCCTTTTTGCCCAGCCCCTAAACACCGAGGAAGTGGAAAAGCTATTGCGGGAAGAGCCCGGAAATCGGCTTCCGAAGAGCGTGGCCTGATTAGAGGATTGGGACAGTGCTTGGGGATGTCCGCCGTGATTGTGCTTGTTCACACGACAATTTTGGGTGTAAATAAGGGATATTCTTTTCAGGCCAGGG